>USKV01000007.1 GCA_900555355.1 uncultured Collinsella sp. | reverse complement strand
ATCGATGCCGTACACGCGTCCGGCAACATAGCTCATCAGCACACCGGCAACGCGATTGATGCGGTCGGTAGTGACGATCTCGCCCGCCGGTGGATAATCCTCGACCGTGGCCCCGTCACGTTTGAGTTGCAGCATCAGCACGTCCAGGTCGCTTTCGAGCACGGCATGAACTTGACTGCCCGAAGCCTCGAGCTCGGGATCGGACTCGACAATGCCAAACTGCTGCTCGTAGACAAAGGGGTGGGCATTGCGATCGAGCACATAGTGCGACAGCAGGCCCAGCGCAAAGGCGCGACCCAGATTGGCATCGCGCGGCTGCAGGTGCGACACGCCGTCGCGCAGGCACGAGAACTGGCGCGACATGCGCGAGCGATGCATGACCTGAGCAAGCGACATACAGTCGGAAATGCGCGGCGTGAGCATGTGAAAGAAGAATGGGTCGGGACCTTGGTTTCCCAGGATAAAGGCGATGCGCTCCTCGTCGGACGTGATAACGCCCTGCGGAAGACGGTCGATGCTTTCCTCGCCAAACAGATGATGCGTAATGAGCGCGGGCATAATAATCCTTTCGATTTCATTCGATGCAATCCATTATGCCCACCGCACAGTCATGCCAAACCTGTAACGGCAAACGATGGCACACCGACCCTTACGTTAGCCCCAAGTGCGATTTGACCTCGGCAGCGCGACGACGGGACACGGGCACCGTCGAGCTCACACGGTCGAGCCTGAGCTCCATCAGGCCCGTGGAGCCGATCTCGACATTGTGCACGTCTTCCAAATTGACCAGATAGCTGCGGTGGACGCGGATAAAGCCCTCGGAGGCCAAGCGGCGCTCGAGCGAGGAAATCGACTCATTGATCAGATACGTTCCATCGGCACAGACGGCGTTGCAAAAATCGGCGCGCGCCTCAAAGTAGCAGACATCCGCCACGGGAATGAACACCCTTTTGCCCCCGCGATCCACCGTCAGGCGCAAAGGCTGGCGCGGAGCATGGACGACACGGCGAGCGCCCAGGGCAGTCTCGATCTTGTCGAGCGCCTTTGACAAGCGGGCATCCTCGACCGGCTTGACGACGTAATCGACAGCATCGAGGTTATAGGCATCGGCCGCATACTCGGCAAATGCCGTCACAAACACCACGACCGGCGGCGTCTTTAGGTTCTGCAGCGTCTCGGCAAGCTCAATTCCCGAGCGACCGGGCATGGTAATGTCTAAAAACAGCACGTCGGGCTTGTTCGACAGAATCGACTCCACGGCTTCGGTGACATTGCCCGCCTCGGCAATCTGACCCACACGCGTATCCTTTTCCAACAGATAACGTAGCTCAGCCCTAATGGGAGGCTCGTCATCAACCACCAAGGTGTTCCAGCCTTCGGACATATGTGCTTCCCCTCTTTATCTCTCAATCCAACCGCGTGCTACACCGTCAACGGCGCCGGCTCATGTGGCTCGCCGTTCAACTCAACGATGACCTGCGTTCCCACGCCCTCCTGGGACTTCACGCGCATGCCGGAATCTTCTCCGTAAAAGAAATGGATGCGCTGAAGCACGTTGAAGAGCGCCAGGCCGCAACCTCGCTTGACGGAGCCGTCGGCGGTAATGCTCTCGGGTTCCTCTCGGCGATGCTGCTCAAACAGATGCGCGCAGACTTCTTCGCTCATCCCGATGCCGTCATCTTCGACGATGATCTCCAAGCCGTCATCGGTCTCAAAAGCCCTAACACGAATAGAAAGCGGCTCGATCTCGCGCTGCGCATGCTTGATGCAGTTTTCGAGCAGCGGCTGCAAGATAAACGGCGGTACCAGGCTGTCGCGCACCTCAAAGTCGATGTCGACCGAAACGCGCAGACGGCCGTCGCCATACCGGGCCTGCATAAGATTGATATAACGAGTGCCCTGTTCCACCTCGTGCTCGAGCGTGGTGAGCGTATCGGAATCAGAAAGCGTCTGACGATAGTAGTTGGAAAAGTCGATCAGCAGCGATCGCGCCTTGTCGGGCTCGGTTCGAACGAGCGACACGATCGTGCTAATGGTATTGAATAGAAAATGCGGGTCGACCTGCGATTGCAAGGCGCGCAGCTCCACGCGGGCCGTAAGCTCGTCCTGGCGCTCGAGCTCAAAGCTGGCGAGCTGCGTGGAAATGAGATCGGCAAAGCCCGAGGCAAGGGCCGTCTGGCGCATATCGATGCTGCTCAGGCGGGGATAGTACAGCTCGAGCGTACCCACGCAATGTCCGCGCACGGTAAGCGGCGCGACAATGCCGGCGCGCAGGCGGGGAAAATAGCCGCCCGTCTCATGGGATGTGTCACGCGAAAACACGCTCTGCTCGCCCGTCTCAATCACACTGAGCGTAGTCTTGAGCACGACCGGGGTGCCGGCAGGGCACTTTGCCGAGTCCTCGCCCCAGCTTGCCAACACCTGTTTGCCATCGGTAAAGCAGATGGCAGAGGCGATGGTCTCGGACAGGATGATTTTAGAGGCGCCCAGGGCCGCTTCGGGCGTAAGGCCGCGCGACGTGTAGGCGAATATTTTTGATGCGATGGCAAGCGTACGGTCGGTTGCGCTCGATGTGAGGTCGTCGGGGACCACAAAGACATACGAGAAAAAGAAGCACAGCATGACCAGGCCGGCAATAACGACAACGCCCGGAACGGGATTGGGGTTATCGGTTAAATCCCAGATAAGCAGCAGGATAAGCGCCGGAACGACAACACCAAGCAGGATGGCCTGGACCACATGCTGGGCCGTACGAAAGACCTTGGTAGAGTTGTAGCTCTTGCCCAGAATCAGCCTGTTTAAATCCACCGTCATCCCCTTTTGTCCGTAGCACCCATAGCAATAAAGAGGGCCGCAAGCGACCCTCTCCATTGCATTATGCAATCAAAAACTGTGTTTTACATCCAGTCATCGACAAACGGTATCTTAGGCGCTGTATTTGTTGGCCTCGCCAAAGGTGCCAGCCTCGACGATCCAGCCGTCCTTCATGATGACATCCATGTTGTCGGTGTTGAGCACGTGGATATCGGCAGCGACGTCACCGTTGACGACCAGCAGGTCGGCGCGCTTGCCGGCCTCGATGGAACCGGTCTCGTCCTCGATGTGGCACATCTTGGCACCGTTGAGGGTAGCGCAGGTGATGGTCTCGACCGGGGTGAAGCCGATCTTGTCGACGAACTCGTACATCTCCTCGATGGAGCAGGTGCCGTACGGGGTGACGAAGGAGAAGGAGTCGGAGCCGATCGTCATGACGACGCCGCGCTTCTTGGCCTCGCGCAGGCAGTCGTAGTTGCGCTGCAGCTCCTTCTCGACCAGGGTGCCCTCGTACTTGTCGTGCAGCTCGGGGACGTAGACGGGCGGATAGGTGGCGTACCAGGTGGGCAGGAAGGCAATCGTCGGGGTGAAGAAGGTGCCCTGCTCGGCCATGAGGTCCATGGTGCGCTCATCGATATCGAAGCCGTGAATCAGCTGCTCGCAGCCAAAGCGAACGGAATCGTAGGCAGCGGCGTGGTTGTTGTAGCAGTGGCTCCACACGGGGATGCCGACCATCTTGGCCTCTTCGACCACGGCCTGGATCTCCTCGGAGCAATAGTGCTGGTCGCGACCGGAGTCCCAGCGCCAGATGCCGCCACCGGTAGCCCAGATCTTGATGGCATCGGGGTTCTCGCGCAGGCGACGACGGACGGCCTTGCGCAGATCCCAAGGACCGTCGACCTGGTCACCCCAGGGATGGGATTCCTTGTTGAGCTCCTGGGTGCAGTGGTGGGAGTCACCGTGGCCGGCAACGCGGCAGAAGCCGAGGCCGGTGGCCAGAACGCGCGGGCCCTTAAAGACGCCCTTGTCGATGCAGTCACGGATCTGGATACCAAAGCGGCCGATCTCGCAGACGGTGGTGAGGCCGTGGGTGAGGCAGTCGTAGGCCTGCTTGACGGCGACGGCCTGCTTCTCGAGGAGCGGCTGCATGACCCAATCGGTGTCATCGTCGGTCAGGTTGCCCGAGAAGTGCAGGTGAGTGTCGATCAGGCCGGGAAGGACGGTCTTGCCGGCGGCGTCGATGACCTCAACGCCCTCGGGAAGGTCCTGCATAGTGCCGGCGTACTCGATCTTGCCGTTGTCGTCGACGAGAACGAGGGAGTTCTCGATCGGCTCAGCACCGGTACCGTCGATGAGCTTGCCGCCAACGATTGCATACTTAGTGGACATGGTTCCTCCTTATGGATCCATATATGTGGGTGAGGCCGTGTTGGGTTAAGGCCTCACAAAGCTACCCAAGTGGTGCCGGGTTCGGTGCGCGGAAGAGAGGGCCCCACGCACCTGGTCCGCCCCGGTTAGGCGTTACTTTTTGCGGGAATTGGTGAAAGCCATGAGGGCCAGGCCAATAGCCAACCAGCCGATCACGATGCTCCACTCCACCATGTTGAGGGAGGCGGGAGAGAACGGGATCACGAGCAGGCCGATGATGATGGCGCAGGCAGCGATAGCGAGGCCGATGCCAAACTTGCCGCCGGGCACCTCGTAGGGACGAGGCAGGTCGGGCTCGGTGAAGCGCATGCGCAGGCAGGCGAGGGCGACCATACCGCAGGAGAAGATGAAGGCGAGAGCCGACACGTTGGTCAGAGGAATGAGCATGTTCTTGCCCAGGAACGGACCGATGACGGTGATGACGCCCAGAACGACGCAGGCGAGCTTGGGAGCGCCGGACTTGGGGTCGACCTCGGCGAACTTCTCGGGCAGCTGGCCCTTGCGGCCCATGGCGAGCATGATGCGGCTCGTGGCGCCGTAGAAAGAGTTCATCGGGCCCATGGGTCCAAGCGTGGCGATGACGAGCATGGCCAGGTACAGGAGCATGTTGATGCCCTTGAGGCAGGCAAGCGCGGGAACCGGGCTCTTAACAAACTCATGCCAGTCGAGGATGGTGCCGAACGAGTAGATGCAGACCATGTAGAAGCCGCCGGCGGCCAGCAGGGCCAGGGAGATGATCTTGCCGAACTTGTTCCAGTTGAGACCCTCGGCTGCTTCCTCAGCCTGCTGAGGAATGGTGTCGAAACCGGCGTAGAAAAACGGGGTCAGAACCAGGACCGACACGATGCCGGCGAACAGGCTGGTGCTCTCGGTAGCGGCCTTGCCGCCGCCAGCACCGGCGACCTGGGAGAACACGGGCATGGCGTTGTCCGGCGAGCCGGTGAACAGCGAGACGCCCATGGCGAGCAGCATGCCGCAGAGCAGGGCCTTGGTCAGGAAGGCCTGGAGCTTGGCGGCCGAGCTGGCACCGCGGAAGTTGAGGAAGATGACGTAGACTGCAAAGCCGAGCGCGATCAGCGTCGGGAACAGGTAAACGTCGGCGCCCAGGATGGTGTAGAGCTTGACGGCGCGCAGCCACTCAAGGCCGGGCAGGCTACCGAACATCTCGGACACGAGAGTCGAAATGGCAATGGCCTCCCACGGGCACAGGATGCCGTTGCCCAGGGCCAAAAGCCATCCGGTGATGTAGCTCAGCGTACGGCCAAAGCTACGATCGACATACTCGACGATGCCGCCCGAGATGGGGATAGCGGCCGTGAGCTCACCGAAAACAGCTCCGACGGGCACGAGGAAGATTGCACCCAAGAGGAATGCGATCATAGCGGGAACGGGACCGCCGCCCACGACCATCCAGTCGCCGACCTGCAGAACCCAACCGGTGCCGATGATGGCACCGAAACCGATGGTGAAGAAGTTCCAGAGCGAAAGCGTTTTCTTCATACCGCCGTTATCCTCGACTGCAACTTCTGCGTTCTTGTCCGCCATTGTTCCCCTCCTTTCCTTTTTGACGCCCCTTGACGTCACCCCTTGCGCGGTCTGTTTTGCCGCGCTCTTTTATTTCGTGGCTTTAAGATACGGCCTTGGCGCAGCAGCTCCGCTTGTAGCTCGACCGAAGGCAGAACTGCAAAACGAGCGGCGCCGTTTTTGGGACGAACGGCACGGTTTGCCGCTCATTGCTGCCGCCCGCCCGACGGGCGTACGTTCATCGGACGCATAGAGAGATGTTTTTGAGGCCGTGTGTTTTGCGCCTTTCGTACCGTTTACCGAGCTTTTGACGCGCAGACCCATTTGTTGCACATCTTTTTTGTAGGATAGACAGGTTATACATGAGACAAGGCGGTACGAATGGCATACGGATACAACGACGGTGATCAACGGCGACAAAGCGTTCGCCTTGCTGGCCGTACCACGCCGACGCCCAGAAGTGCCACGAGCGGCAATCCGCAACGTCCTCAAGAGCAACCCAGGCCTTCGTCTCGGCAGCAGACAAGCAGAACGCGGCAGAGTGGCCGTCCGAGCATGGACACAAGCGCGCAGCAAGATAGCCGCTTGGGCGCGCGCACTCGACAGCGTCAGGCCGAGGTTCCGCAACTGCGCCGCAACGGCGTACGTCAGCCCGGCAGCCATATCAACCGCTTCTTTTCGCATCCCCAAGGCGGACGCGACGGCAAGTCTTACCGCTCGACATCGCACGTGAATGCCCCCGCCCTGCCGGCTCGTCGACTTCGCCTCGCACTGTGCTCTATCCTCACCTGTCTGGTCTTTGTGCTTACGAGCCCACCGCCGAGGACAAGCTGCTCAAGGCCCCCGTCGCGCCCGGTTATTCTTTCGCCTTTTCGACCCCGCGCTCGCAATGGCAAGCCGGCACGATGCCCCATATCTATCAGATCGACCCTGCGTGGTCTGAGCTGCCTTACGCCGGCGGCACCATCCGCCAAAATGCCTGCGGGCCTACGTGCCTCACCATGGTCTATATCTTTAAGACGGGACGCACCGATATGACCCCCGTCGATATGTGCGCGCTTTCCGAGGCGGGCAATTACGCCCCCACCGGTGCAACCGAATGGTCGTTTATGACGAGCGGCGCGTGGCAGTTGGGACTTAACGGAACGGAGCTCCATAACGATCGCGACTCTATGACTCAGGCGCTGCGTTCGGGAGCGCCCGTCATCGCCGCCGTTCGGCCGGGCACCTTTACCAACGTGGGCCACTACATTGTGCTTTACGGTATTGACGACACCGACCAGATTGGCGTCTACGACCCCAACTCGGCCAGCCGCAGCGCCCGCCGCTGGGGCTGCGTAGAGGTCCTTAACGAAGTCGAAGCCATGTGGGCCTACTACTAGTCATTGGGGACTCATTGGGGACAGACTTAAATGAGTGGTCGTCGGGGACAGTCTTACGGACGCCGGCCGAGAGCAGACGAAAAGGGCCATCCCGAACTGCTTGGAACTGCCAGCACGGAAAGCGCATCCTGCTTTGGGGCCCAATAGCGGGGTGCGCTTTCCGTTAGCGGCCCGTTTGGGAAACTAGGGACCGCTTTTCGACAATAATCCGGGATGCATTTTCCGATTGAGGGCCTCAAGGGAAACCGCACCCCATGTTGGACGCTCATTCTGGGATGTGCTTTCCGCAGTTGATCGATGCGGCCTTTAAGGACTGTCCCAAGCTGCCGGCAGGAAAGGAACGTCCCCAAGTGCCGGGTTTCCGCAGCCTGCAATGCTCCTCATGAACAGCCGCCTCAATAACAAAAGCCCCCGCGGCCGAAGCGGACCGCGGGGGCAACAGACCTGCAAGAGTTAACTCAAGTCCTCGCCATTTGATGCAATGACCTTTTGGTACCAGCAGAAGCTATCCTTTCGGTAGCGATCGAACGTGCCTTTGCCCATATCATCGGCATCGACATAAACAAAGCCATAGCGCTTCTTCATCTGCCCCGTCGAGGCCGACACCAAATCGATACAGCCCCACGGCGTGTATCCCATCAGGTCAACACCGTCCTCGACAATTGCATCGCGCAGCGCAAGAATATGCCTTCGCAGGTAATCAATATGATACGCATCGTGGACTTTGCCGTCTTCCAGCGCATCGAGTCCGCCCACACCGTTCTCGGCGATAAAGAGCGGAAGATGGTAACGATCGTGGTAGCCGGCAAGCGTCACGCGCAAACCCAGCGCATCGATCTGCCACTTCCAGGCAGTCTCTTTATCCTTGAGGTACGGATTGCGCAACGTCGGGAACACGTTGCCCTCCGCCTTCTCGGCGATCACCTGATCATCGGCGCACACCAAGCGCGAGCAATAGTACGAGAACGAGATGAAGTCGACCGTATGCTCTGCCAGATACTCCGTATCGCCCGGCTCAAAGGGCACGTGAACACCCTCTTTCTCGAGTGCACGCAGCTTCCAAGCAGGATAGGCGCCCGCAGCCATCACGTCTGTGTAGAAGTAGCGGCCGCGGTCCTCCTCATACGCAAGCCATACGTCCTCGGGCGCACAACGGTACGGATAGGTCGCACCGGCAGCGACCATGCAACCCACCTTGTTTGCGGGATCGATCTTGTGCAGAATCTCGACAGCGCGAGCGCTCGCCATAAACATATGGTGCGAGAACGCCGCAGTCACGGCTGCACGGTCACGCTCATCCTCGAGCGTGACACCCGCGTTGAGATAGGACAGCGCCACGCTGTTGATCTCGTTGAACGTAAGCCAATAACGCACGAGGCCCTGGTACGCGCGTCCGACGGTCTCGACGTAGTGCGCATACCGCTCGATCATCTCTCGGCTTTGCCAGCCACCATAGCGCTCGACCAGAGCCAACGGATAGTCGTAGTGCGACAGCGTCACAAGCGGCTCGATTCCATGCTCGCGCAGCGCCTCGAATACCTGACGGTAAAACTCCAAGCCCTCGCCGTTGGGCTCGGCCTCCATCCCTGTGGGAAAAATACGGCTCCAGCAAATTGAAAGACGCAGGCACTTAAAGCCCATCTCGGCAAAAAGCTCGACATCCTCGTGCCAATGATGGAAGAAGTCGTTGCCCCAGCGGCATGGATACAGCCTGTCCGGATCGTCCACGGGCTTTTGCCTGCCAAACATTACATCCCAGCGGTCGGAACCCTGTGGGATCAGGTCGGAGTGCGACATGCCGCGGCCGCCCTCGTTCCAGCCCCCTTCGGCCTGGTTGGCGGCGAGGGCACCACCCCACAAAAAGCCCTCGGGCATACCGGCGGCAGACGTTCTGTCAAAGTAACTCATGCTACTCAGCATCCTCGGCAGAAGCTGCCGCGGCGTTCTCCTGCTCCTGAGCCAGGAGCTGGTTATCGTACACCTTAAAGAACGGGTACCAGACCACAGCCATGACCACGATCAAAACGATCGTAAACACCCAGATGCGCGGGTCGAGGCACTGGACAAAGCCCTGAACGAAGATGGGGAACGTGCCGCTCACCAAGATGTAGAAGTTAGAGACAAGACCCAGTGAGACCGCACCCCAATACAGCAGGGCCGAGATCATGCCGCCTAGCACAAACGGAATCATGAGGATCGGGTTGAAGATGATGGGCGCGCCGAAGATCGCGGGCTCGGAGATACGGAAGAAGCTCGGCACGATCGATGCCCTGCCAAATGCCTTGAGCTGCTGCGACTTTGCCCTAAACGCGCAGAGCGCCACAAAAGAGAACGTATTACCCGTGCCGCCGATGAGGTTGATGGCCAACGACATGAGCACCGGGTGGAACTCAAGCGGCTGCCCGGCAGCATAGAGCGAGGCGTTGGCGGCAAAGGCGGCAAGCGAGACCGGGGCGGTGATGGGCATTACGATCATGTTGCCGTGGACGCCAAAGCACCAAAACAGCAGCGTCATGAAGCAGATAAGCAGTGCGCCGGGCACAGAGTCAACTGCGACGGAAAGCGGAGCAGCGAGCAGCTTCTCGATAACCGAGGGGATGGACAGCGCGGGATCGATCATCTGGATCAGCAGGTTGCCGCCAAAGAAGATGAGGATGTTGGCGAGCATAGGTACGATGGCGCCAAAGGTTTCGGACAAAAACGGCGGCACGCCATCGGGCATCTTGATGGTGATGCCCTTGGTCTGGCAGAAGCGCGTGACCTCGACGGAGACCAAGGCAACGATGATGGCGGTAAACAGGCCCTGCGCACCCAGATAGGTGCAGGGGACCGCCTGGAGCACGGACTCGTCAGCAAGCTGGTAGTAGGACGACGGCGCCGCGGCGATCAGGAACATCACCAGCGAGGTCATGCCGGCGTTAAGCTTGGGCATCTTGTAGGTGCCCGCCAGGTTATATGCGATTGCGAACGTCACGATCACCGACAGTATGCCCATCGTCATATTGAAGGGGATGAGCAGCGTGAGCTTATTGGCCGTCGCAAAATCGAGCCAAGGGCCAAAGACGGACCAGAACCCGCCCTGCGCCACCAGGTCGGCCGTGACCGGCGGGTTGGCGAGGATCATAAAGACGGCAGATACCAAGATGAAGCTGATCGCGCTCATAAAGCCCTTTTGCATGGAGGCAAAGTGGCGCTCGGTGCCGCAGAAATTGGCGATAGGGGTCAGTTTTTCCTGAAGCAGGGTCATGAACTTCTCCATGGTCGCCTCCTAACCCAACAGCGACTGGGCGAGTGCCAGCACGTTGGCGGCGTTGCCCATGCCGTAGTCCTGTGCGGGGATGACCGCGGTCGGCTTACCGCTCCCCTGCTTGACGGTGTTGAGCTGGTAGGACACCTGCGGCCCCAAGAGCAGCACGTCATAATTGGCGCACGTCTCCTGATACTCGCCGATACCCACCGCATCGATATCGAGCTCGATGCCGTTTTGCTCCGCATATTTCTCGAGTTTCTTCATCAGAATGCTTGTAGACAGACCAGCTGCGCAAACAAGAAGGATCTTCATAAGGGATTCCCTTCGCATTGATTGGTTGGATAGTCACCGCACGCCGCTAGGCGTTCTTGGTTGCAGTGCACTCATACAGGCAGATCAGCTCCTGCACGAGCTCCTGAGCAAGCATGGAGCACATGAGGTGGTCCTGAGCATGGACCAGCAACACATCCACCGACAGATGCTCGCCCGCTGCCTCAGTCGAAAGCAGCTGCGTTTGGATGTGGTGAGCCTTGATTCCCGCATCCTTTGACTGCTTCATGAGTTTGGCGGCGGCGTCAAAATCCCCCGCTTTTGCCTTTTCAAGGGCTTCGAAGGCAAGGCTGCGTGCCTCTCCCGCCGCAGCGACCAGCTGAAACGAAACCATCTCGGTTCCCTGATCGTCCATAACGGTCTCCTCTCCCGTGATGTTTGGTTTGTACTTGAATATTCGAAACGCCTATCTCCCGCCCGCAATCCTCGAGGTTTATTGCAGGTAGACAGACAGGGTTATCGACAAAAGAAGTCTTAAGCCGTATGCGCTTGCACAAGCGCCATCAGCTCATGCCAGGACCGGCGCTCGCGTAGGCGCTCGACCCCCTGGCGGTCCATAAAGATCTCGGCGAGCAGTGAGCTCAAGATCCGCGCCTCATCGCCGCCCGACCGGGCAAACGACACCATAAAGACGATATCGACCTCATGGCCGTATTCGTCCCAAAGAATGGGATGTTCGAGCAGGCCCACGGTAACAAAGGCCTCGGCGCTCAAGGGATGCATCCCATGGGGCATGGCTACCCCATTGCCAAACGAGGTGGCACTCGCGCTCTCGCGCTCGGCGACCTCTTGGGCAAACTGGGCATCGACACGGCCGCTCTCGACGGCGCGCTCGGAGAGATATCGGAGAACGGCCTGCTTCGACGACGCCTCAACGCGGTTGAAGAACAGGGCACGGCTAAAGAAAGAGCTTACGGAGTCCGATTGCGCAGTGTCGTCGCTCAGCACCTTGCGGATAGCGTTGACATCGCTCGTCTCCAAGAAGAAATCGGCCTCGCGGACGGGCACGGGCAACTTGACGTTGAGCGGCACCGTTGTGAACACGTAGTCGATGTGCGAAAAATCGAACGTTCCCACGCGGGCGACATCGCATGTCTCAATCGAATCGATATACATGCCAAACTGCTTGCGGTACTGGTGCTCGAGCATACGGGCGCTTCCCGCTCCCGAGGCGCACACGATCAGGATGCGCTTGCGACGCGGCTGGTCGGCTTGCTGCTCGAGGGCCAGGGCAAATGCCATGGCGATGTAGCCGAGCTCTTCATCAGAGGGCTGGCTGCCAAAATGACGCTCGAGTACCTGCGAGGTGCCAGCTGCCATCGAATAGGCCAACGGAAACCTCGTCTTGATATCGGGCAGCATGGGGTTATCCATATGCATGTGATATTCAAGGCGATAGCCCAGAGGGCCGATATGCCGAGCAAGGTTCATGCGAAGTTCAAGATCGCCGCTAAAGTCAAACCTAAACTCATCGTTGACCGCACGTACCATCTCGGAAGCAATCTCCCACATCTCGTCCGAGATAACGGCAGAGCCCTTCTCGGGCACGCCCGTGCCCCTGCCGAGCAAATGGATTGCGATAAAGGCAACCTCTTCTCGGGGCATGCTCACGCCCAGGGCATCCTTGATGTTTGCGGCAATCTGGAAAGCCGCGGCGTATTCGCGCGTTCCCTCCAGTTTTTGAACGTCCGATTCTGCAGCTGGGACATAGCAGCCCTGCTCGATGCGGCCAAGAGCAATGTAAAGATGCATGATGAGATTGCGGGATGCCAGCGAGCTCACCGTGACGGGCGAGGCCGTCAGGGCATCGTCCACACATGCGGCGATGGCCCGCAGGCGCTCGGCGAGCTTTGCATCGTCGGTGTCGGGCAACACGGGCCTCACCAGCGAGGCCAGGCACAGGCGCCGTTGTGACTCCCCGCCCGCAACGCGGATTCCGTAGCGTGGGCGCTTTTCGAGCGTTAAGTCAAATTGGGCGAGTTTCTGCTCTACCAGACGCATGTCATTGGACAGAGTCCGCGCCGAAACGTAGAGTAAATCCGCATACTCCTCAATCGTCACCCACTGGGACCGCATGAGGAGGTCGTTAAGAAGGAAGGACACACGGCCATCGCGCGTATCAGGAATGCCCGGATGGGCCAGAGCCGCACCGTCTAGCAAGCGAGCAAGCTCATCTGCACGTGCAACATCGATACGATACTGCCCCTTGCTGCCAACGATGCGTGCAACCCCTGCAAGGCTGTCGTTTGCGCGATGGATATAGTTTCTCACGGCGCGCTCGCTTACCTCGAGACGCTTGGCAAGTACCGCGACAGCGACAGGCTGAGCGTCCTCGATCATATTTACAAGCTGCTTGACGCGAGCATCCATGTCCTCCTCCTTTCCCTGCGTCTAGTCTAACGCGGTAAAGAATGACACTCCACGTCGCGCTCGTTCCGCCAACTCGGAACAGGTTGCGGGGAGTCCAGCTGAGCTATGGAGAGCCTGGGGAGAGGGCCCGAAAGCAATGCGTCGGTGTGAGATGCGCTTTCCGCAGTCATTGGGGACAGATTTAAATTAGTAGTCATTGAGGACGTTCTTGTTTGACTAGTCGTTTAAGAACGTCCCCAATGACTACTCACCCATCGGGGACTAGGTGAATAGCAAAAGCCCCGCAGTCGGAGCAGACTGCGGGGCTCATGAAGAGAGGCTAGTTTGTGGGCGTCTTGCCTGGCGCCCACGAGAGAGGCAACAGAGTAGAGACTACTCGTGGATGCGGGTGCCGGAGAGGCCGGCCATGGTCTCGGCAGCCTTGTCCAGAGCGCCGATGATGCAGGTGCGGCCCTTGCGGGAACGAGCGAACTTGATGGCAGCGCGGACCTTGGGCTCCATGGAACCCTTGCCGAACTGGCCCTCGTCGGCCAGGCGCTCGGCCTCGTCGGCGGTGAGGTCCTCGAGCTCCTCCTGGTTGGGCTTGCCAAAGTTGATGGCGACATGCTCAACGGCGGTCAGCAGGAACAGAACGTCGGCGTCGCAGTCCTCGGCCAGCAGCTCGCCGCCCAGGTCTTTGTCGATGACGGCGGGGACGCCCTTGTAGCAGCCCTTGTTCTCATAGTCGCGGACGACGGGAATGCCGCCGCCACCGCAGGCGATGACGATGAACTCGTTGTCGAGCAGATTGAGGATGGAGTCGGCCTCGACGATCTTCTTGGGATCGGGGGAAGCGACGACGCGACGCCAGCCGCGACCGGAATCCTCGACGAAGACCTTGGAGGGATCCTCGGCCATGAACTCCTTGGCCTGCTCCTCGGTGTAGAAGGGGCCGATCGGCTTGGTCGGGTTCTTGAACGCGGGATCGTCCGGGTCGCACTCGATCTGGGTGACGACGGTGGCGGCGTGCCAACGCTTATAGCGCTTGTGCATCTCGCGGCCAATGCCCTGCTGCAGGTGATAACCAATGTAGCCCTGGGACATGGCGCCGCACTCGGGCAGCGGCATCTCGGGGGTGCCGATGGCGTCGTGGGCAGCGGCGAAGGCGTTCTGGATCATGCCAACCTGCGGGCCGTTGCCGTGGGTGATGATGATCTCGTTGCCCTGCTCGATCAGGCCGAGGAGAGCGTGAGCGGTGTTACTCACGGCCTCGATCTGCTCAACGGGGTTGTTGCCGAGGGCGTTGCCGCCAAGGGCGACGACGATACGATCGGGCTTGCCAAGAGGCTTAGACATTGCTGGAATCCTTTCTGTAAAAGGCCTACAACCCATTAATAACCCGCGCCCGTGCGATACGCGAGTTTATTAAGGTTTATATTCTCTTTATCGCTCATTTTATTCATTTTGAAAATAGTTGAACGGTGAACGGTCGCTTTTACCCGCTCAGCGTAAAGAAACCCAGCTCAAGCATATCTACGTCATTTACGTGCAACTTTATTTTAATAGAGCAGGGATTAGACCAGATTATGCAAACTATATCTTTGCTAAACATAAAATAGGCAGCGCAAAATCTTACTCGCACTATACGAGATTCTATGCACTTATTGGACGAGTATGCAGCCCTGCAATAACATGGCGTTTTTCATCCAACTTAAGGAATAGACGAGTGCCTTTGCCGCGCGTCGGCCGGCAGCCGGCGAGCCGTCTCGTCGATCGCCGCTTCCAGAAAATCAAAAACTGATATTGCGCGCGCAATTGCGGCATGGTACTTTAGCGAAGAACAGCGCGGGCTGGGGCGACAGAGATCTGTCGTGAAGTTTGGGTTCGGCGACCCCGCCGCTGTCTTCTCCTTATCCGCCAGCGAGCCCCTTGAGCGACGGATTGAGGAGGTCCTTACTATGACAAAAATGCTCAAGATCACGCTGAATGGCGAGACGTTTCTCGCCGACATGCTCTGGGACAAGGCTCCCGAGGCATGCAAGCTGTTCGAATCGTCCTGTCCGGTCGAGTCACGTATCTTTTCGGCCAAGATCTGCGATGCCGAGGTAACCTATCCCGTATCGGGCCCCATCGCCAATTACGAGCACATCGAGAACCCCGTCTTTCACGAGCCGGCGGGCGCCGTGAGCTGGTATGGCGGATGGTCGTCAATCTGCATCTTCTTTGACGTGTGCGAGCCCTTTGGCACCTGCAACATGTTCGCCCGCATCTGCGAAGCCGACCGCGAGCGCTTTGCCGTTGCTTGCCGCAATGTTTGGGACAACCAGGGCATGCACATCAAAAACGAAATCGTCGAGATCGAAGCGGAGGCCTAAAGATGATGGATATCAACACCCTGCTCGCACTCGACCTTGCCGAGTACACCACTGCACTTGAGGCCCTCGCCGACCAGATGATGCTTGAGGAACCACGCGATATCGACTACATGCGCCGCCGCAAGCTCGACACAGGCCGCGAATTCGCTGTCTGGAACTTCACCGTCGGCTACTGCATGAACGCCGCCGACGCCCTCTCCCTCCTGCGAGCCCAGGCCAACGAAAACGCCAACGACGGCACCGCCGACCTCGCAACGATCAACAACAGCGCCGCGCGCCTGTGCGACTGGTTCTCGGGCGCCTTCGACGTCACCGGCAAAATGGATGACACCACGGCAATCCTCGCCCACAGCCGCGACCTCTACGCCCAGGTAGAGACTCACGAACAGTTTGCAGCCCTCACCCGCGCCACCGAGCGCTATCTGGTCCAGCTCCAATTTTGGGTCGACCGCCAGATTCCCTGGCCGGCCATTAGCGACCTCGTCCACGGCTACCGCCTACGCACGGAGTCCGGCGAGACAAGGTAACCAAGCAAGCAGCACCGACAACACCCCACCATCGGGATCCAAAGTAAGAATCAGAGGGCTGGAGACGCACCCAACAGCGTCCCCAGCCCCTTCGCAAAGTAGAGCACTGTTTCAGTGGCTTTGAGGCCTATTCGAACCTTTTCTATCTCCCAATTTTTGTATATTTACGACAATATTATCTGCCAATTTTTGTATGATTTTAGGCGATTCTATCTGTCAATTTTTGTCATTTGGGGGTTTAATGCTACGCCGTAAGGTCACTGATAGGCTTTTGAGCTGGAAGAATAACTCCAATAAGGCATTACTCGTTACTGGTGCGCGTCAGATTGGCAAGAGCTATGCGATTCGCGCGTTTGGAAAAAGCAACTACGCTTCGTATTTTGAGGTCAATTTACTACTCGATGTCGAAGCAAGGAATGCACTTGTTGGCGCAAAGAACTCCGTTGACTTTATCAACCGCGTAGCCCTTCTTGCGGATGCGCCGCTTGTTGAGGGCGATACGCTTGTCTTTGTCGATGAGATTCAGGAGTATCCGCAGATCGTTACACTCATGAAGGCGTTGGTCGAGGATGGGCGCTTTAGCTATGTCTTCTCGGGGTCTATGCTTGGGACTGAGTTTAAGGGGATCTCTTCTTTTCCGGTGGGGTATGTAGAGCACATTGTTATGCGCCCGATGGATTTTGAAGAGTTTTGTTGGGCAAACAGCGTAAGCGAGAATGTGCTTGCAGGCATTCGCAGCTGCCTTGTCGAGAAACATCCTGTCGAAAACTATATTCATGAGGCGATGCTCAAGAACTATAGAGCCTATATCGTTTGCGGCGGCATGCCGGAGGTCGTTCAGAATTATATTGATTCGGGTTATTCGCTCGTGAGCACACGTGAGCTTCAAACTCAGCTGGTCGATCAGTACAAAAGCGATATCTCAAAATATGCATCGACTCGAGCGTTTAACGTTCGGTCGATTTTTGAGCAAATTCCCGTTCAGCTTGAGGCGGAGTCTCATCGCTTTGTTGTTTCGTCTCTGGGTGAGGGAGCTCGCCTTAAAAAATATGAGCAGGATTTCCTGTGGCTTGTTAACGCAGGTGTTGGATTGATGGTCGCCAGGGTGACGGAGCCACGGAGTCCTCTCAAGAGGACGGAGAAAACGACAGCCTTCAAACTATACGAGTCTGATACAGGCATGCTCGCATCGCGATACCCCGGCAGCACTGCACGCGCTGTCTATCTTGATATGAAAACTCCCAACCTTGGTGGTCTCTATGAGAACGTGGTCGCGCAGGAACTCGTTGCCCTCGGGGCGGATGCATGGTACTACCAAACGCGTGAGGTCGGTGAAGTTGACTTTGTAATCGAAGGCGCCCACGGGCATGTTGTCCCAATCGAGGTCAAATCGGGCAAGAAAGTTCGAGCGCACGCGGCCCTCGATCGTCTGATGAGTGTGGGCGAGTACAAAATTCCCGAAGCCGTTGTACTAAGCCACGAGAATCTCAGCAAAGAGGGCAAGGTTCTGTACGTTCCAATCTACATGACGTTTTGTCTCGATGAGTTTATGGAAAAGGATGACCCCAATAACGATTTCTCGTTCGCACCCATATCTCTCTAGCCATTTGAATCCGCAATCCAGCCCCGTCCACACATCAATGCATTTCCCAAGGTGCTGCGCGTTTCGCGCCAAAGGCGCGAAAAAGCAAAGGGATAAGGCGTTGCAACAGCCACGCCCCCCATCCATCCCCAAAGTAACGCGCCTTTCGCGGTAAAGCCGCGAAACAGCGAAGGGGACGGAATACCCGACCAACTACGTCCTTCATCCGCCCACACAATCCGAGGACGTAGTCGTAGCAGGATCTGAGGGCTGACCTTCGCGGACACTCCGCAGGACGAAAGAACCCCC
>USKV01000006.1 GCA_900555355.1 uncultured Collinsella sp. | reverse complement strand
GTAATCTCGGCATCGTACTCAATGACGTCCATGCGCAAGCTCTCGTGCGACATCAGAGCGAACTTGGGATAGGCAAACCCGCCGCCACCCAGCATGAGCATACGGTCGATACCATGCCCGTAAGCATCACGCATTGCGTCCTCGGCCTCAAACACATCGTCAAATGCACGATAGTACGCAAAGACGGGCTCTGCCCAACGCTCGCCAATGTAGCTTGCGCTTTGGTAGACGCCGCCTTGCACCAACACGCGAATCTCATCGCCGTCCCCATCGTGCACGCGTTTCACACGCGCCAACCCATTGCGGGTTCGCGCAACCTGCAGACAGGCAGCACGAACAGCGACGGCGGCCGCACCAAGCGCCGCGGCTCCCAGGGCAACGCCGGCAACGACGCCAGCAGAAACACTCGGCTTGTTCATCTAGAGCTCCTTTTGCAGATAGAGTCCATGATCGTAAAAACCCAAATGGCGATAGTACTCGCGCGTACCAATCGCGCTGATCACGTTGATGCGCGCATAGCCGGCATCCCGGGCGATCTCGCACGCACGCTCTACGAGCAGACGCCCCAACCCATGGTGCTGGGCCGCCTGGCCTTGATACCCCACGCGCGCCGCCATGCCATACACGTGTACCTCGCGAATCATCGCCTCGTCCGGCATCGTCAGCAACTCGTCCGCATGCGCGGCAACAAACGAATGGTCGGGCAGCGACAGGCGCAAAAAGCCCGCGATCTTGCCCCGCGGCGTCACCCACTGCAAAAAGCGTTCGCTCGTCACCGGTGTCTCGTATGCGACCTCATCAAGAGATAGCTCATCCAAGTCGGCACCCGCCGTGCTGATCTCGCGATAGCGAATCTCGTGCACCGTCGCGCCTTCTCCACGAGCCGCCAGGCGGTTCTCAACGAGCTGGCGCAGGTTGGGCTTCTTGTTGCCCACCATAATGTCGTCGGAGCTAAAGTCCCGAATCATACGGCTGATGCGACAGAACGCCGGCGTCACCACGATGTCGTCGGCCAGCACATCGAGCAGCTCTTCCTCGGTATAGGGGCGCCACTCGCCGCGCTCATAGCGGCCCACCAGACGCGAGCCCTCGATGAGCGCACACGGGTAAACCTTGACCTCGTCGGGCATAAAAGCGCCCTCGGTCATAAAGCGCTCGTAGTCGCGCTTGTCCCCCTCGGGCGTAGCGCCCAACAAGTTGAGCATAAAGTGCGCGTGGATCTTAAAGCCAAACAAGCGCGCAAGCGAAAACGCCCGCTCGATCTGCGCCACCGAAATGCGACGTTCGTTGATATCGAGCAAATGTTGGTCGAGACTCTGAATACCCATCTGAATCTTGGTGCAGCCCAGGCGGCGAATGAGCGTGAGGGCCTGTGGCGTTACGGCATCGGGGCGCGTCTCGATAACGAGTCCCACCACGCGATGCTTCGCCGTCTCGTTGATGCGCTGCTGACGCTCAAGCTCCTCCATCGTTGCCGTCTGCCACTCGGCAACCTCGCCCCATGGCGTACCGGGGCCGTACAGACGACGCACCGCGCGGTTATAGCCGCCCACGGCAGTATCCACACGCCCCTGCTCGTCGGCAACGCCGGTAGCAAGCTCAGCCTCGTCTGTCGCAATGCCGGCAGCCCGATAGCGCTCGCGGCGCTCTGTTACCACCGGCGGCAGGGCATCGGCGGGAGCGTCATCGAGCAGGCGCCCTGCCTCGGCACGGCTGATGCCCGGACGCGCCAACATGGGGTTGGCCGCCACGCCGGCGACGGCATCGTCATTGAGCGCACGGAAAAGCTCCGACATAAACCACGTTTGATACCCTTGCGGATAGTCGCTCCAGGTGCCACCGAGCACGATGAGCTCTATCTTGTCGGTCGCATGCCCCATCTGCGAAAGCGCGGTCAGACGAGCGCTCACCTGCAGATAAGGGTCGAAGCAGTTTTGCTCCGCACGGGCGCACGCCGGCTCGGCATGCAGATAGCTTTTAGGCATTCGCAGATCGTTGGGGCAAAACAGGCAATCGCCCGAGCACGACCAGGGCTTGGTGATGACGGTAATGGTCGCCACGCCCGAGGCCGTGCGACGAGGCTTCATACGCAGCACCTGCAGCAGTCGACGTTCCAGCTCGGCATCGACATTCCACCCAGCCCAACGAGCCGGCTCCTCACGTTTTACCCGCTGGTAGAACGGCAGCAGACGGCGCTTGGCCAAATCGCGTTTGTCGGCACCTTCACGGTGCGCCTCGGCATGTATCAGTTTGACGAGCGCTTTGTCGTCCACGGTCTCGCCGCGACGCAGAGCCTCGAGTATGTTCAAGATAATCTGTTCCATGACCCCATTGTAAAGGCAAAGGCGCCGGAGCCCGTCACGGCTCCGGCGCCTCCATCAAACAGCACAGCTATGGTGTATAAGTCTTCGATAACCGCCCGTCACTCTGAATCAAATGACATGTCGCCCGAACCGACCTCAAAACGATACGTGGCAGACTTGTCACCGTTATCGAATTCAAGATTCAAAACGGTCTCGCCGTCGTAGCCAAGCGGAAGGAAATCGCTCTCGAAGTCGCCGCTGCCCAAGGTGAGGCTCGCCTTAAAGCCCGTCGAGTTCGGAACCGTCATCTCCACATCGCCCGAGCCCACACTCACGTCCATCGACTTCGCGGGGGCCTGGTAAAGCTCGAACGTCACATCGCCCGAACCGACCTCAGCGCTGAGCGCATCAGTCACGCTGCCCGTAAACTCTACATCTCCCGCACCCAGGAAAAGGTCGAAACCATCACAGATGACACCGGCAATCTGCAGATCACCCGATCCCACGTGCGCGTTGACTCCCTTCAGATGTTCGGCAACACGGCGCGGCAGCTCGACCGTAACTGAGCGATCGATTGCCTTACCGTCATCACTTCCAAACTGGGCAACCTTGAGCGTCGAGTCCTCGACGGATGCGATGTTCTGCGTCGCGGCCTTGGAGGCATCCATACCATTGGCAACGCGTCCCCGCTCGATAACGTGAGCCTTGTTGCCATCAACAACCTTGACGTCCACCGTAGCCGCATCGATATCGAAATCGAGGTAGCGAAACTCATCAGCATCAAAGGTCGTACACGAAAGCTGCTGAGGCCGAGCGGAATAGTTACCGCTATCCAAGAGATCATCGTCGTCAAACATATCGTCAAAATCAGACAAATCGCCGGATAGAATAGCGGTCGTTCGCACCATATTGGAATGAGCCAATAGCCGCGAGGCACCAAATACAAGCCCGATGATGAGCACAAACGCTCCGATGCCAACACCCAAGCGTACCTTGGATTCATGCGAAAGCTTCATCATTCATCACCCTCTTTGGCACATGGCTCAGCGGTGGCCGCGGTAGCCACGTCAGCATCAACCGAAGCGGAAACATTCTGAGCCCTAGCTGTCACCGGTGCCGGGCCACCCTGGATATCCCCACGCGCCCAATCACCATCGAGCGCACGTGCCACCCAGTGATAGATGGGAATCGTAAAGAAGATCAGTGCGGCAAAGGGGCCGGCACCAAACAGGAACATCAGCAAAAAGAACAGCAGCCAGCACACGGCCCAATACGGGAACGACTGGAACGGGCCCTTCACCGGAGTCGAGCCAACTGCACCGCCACTCGTCGCTTGCGCCGTAGCGGCATTGGCAGCCTGTGCACTCCAGCTTGCCGCTTGCGCCGCCTTGGCCGCAGCATCACTCGCCTGTGTTGCCGCCTCGGTAGCGCGCGCCGCCGCCTCATGGGTGCGAGCACGCTCTGCCGCCTCGGCCTCGCGCTGACGGGCGCGGTCCTCGTTCTCAAACTCGATATCGTCCTCGATCTCGTCGCTCGGATTGAGCAGCTCGTCCAGGCTCACGCCATAAAGTTTGGCGAGCGAGATCAGGTTCTCGGTATCGGGCGAGCTCTCCGCGCGCTCCCATTTACTGACCGCCTGGCGCGACAGCCCCAGCTTTCGCGCCAGCCCTTCTTGGCTAAAGCCTTTGCTGCGGCGAAGGTCGGCGAGCCGCTGCGCAGTTTCTACATTCATGGTTCCTCCTATGTGATGCCAGCCGTGCCGCCGGACCGTTTTTGTTCTTAAGGCGCCTTGCACAGTTAAAAATCTATCCGCACCGCCAAAAGCATGCCACCTATTCTAGTGAGATTTTTGACAACCGGCGGTTGCGGGCACATATGAGCTGCGGAAATGTGTCCAAACAGAGCAATGACCCGCAGCTCGGTTGTCCCCGTTGCGGCGTTAACGGTAGTATGGTCGTACTGTTTATTCCGCACCGCCAACGGAGGGAGTCCCGCGCCGTGAACCGCGATTTCGCCTCATCGCTCATCCAGCTCAACAATACGTTCTATCGCGAGCACTCCGCCTCCTTTTCCGATACGCGCCAGGCCCCATGGCCCGGCTGGGTGCGCACCATGGACATCGCGCTCGGGCAGCTCGACGTCGCCACGATCGAGCATCCCGTCCGCGTCTTCGATCTTGCCTGCGGCAATATGCGATTCGAGAACTTTGCCGCCGGCGGCGCACTCGCCGCCAAGGGCGTCAACGGCGCAAACCCCTCGGCAGATGCCAGTTGCCCGTTTGAGTTCTATGGTGTCGACTCGTGCCAAGATCTGGCCATCGATGCACATGGCCACGCCCTGCGCATTCCCAACCTGCGCTTCCAGGAACTCGATGTGCTCGACGCCCTCATGAAGCTCAACCCCGCCGAGACACCCGACGTGCTTTTCGACGCCCCGCTCGCCGACATCTCGGTCTGTTTTGGCTTTATGCACCACGTACCGTCGTGCGAGTACCGTGTACGCGTGCTCGACGCCCTGGTGCGGCAGACGCGCCCGGGCGGCATCATCGCCATCAGCTTTTGGGAGTTCATGAACGACGAGCGCATGGCGCGCAAGGCCGTTCGTGCCGAAGCCCGCGCCGAGCTCACCCCGCCGTTTGAGGGTTACGATTCCGCGCAGTTTGAAGCCGGCGACCACCTCATTGGCTGGCAAAACGACCGCCACGCCTACCGCTATTGCCATCACTTTGACGATCAGCAGATCACCGATCTGGTGCGTGGCGTCCGTACGTTCTACAAGAGCGGCGAGGTCCCCGTGCGCGAGCTTGAGCGCTTCCATGCCGACGGTCGCAGCGGCGAGCTCAATCGCTATGTGATCCTCAAGCGTCTGTAAGCATCGATGACTCGCCACCGAGCCGCATCGCATCTTTCGGGCAAGCTATGCCCACCCTTTTTCAACCCATTGACGGAACGCGCAGCTATGCGTTCCATACTTATGACCAAGGAGCCTCATGGGAGCCGTCCACGTTCGCACGCCTAAGAACTTTGTGCTGGAAGAGCGCCTGGAGCGCTACGCCGATGCGATTGAGACGAACCCCGAGGCCTATGTCGGAGATTGGCGCAAGGCCTGTGCGCCCGCAGGCAACAAGCCCTTCGAGCACCTTCACCTGGATCTTGGCTGTGGCAAGGGAACGTACCTTGTAGAGCGCGCAGCCCGCGAGCCAAACACTCTCTTTATCGGTATGGACCAGGAGCCCATCTGCATCGCCTATACCGCGCAGAAGATCTGCGAGCAGGAGCTGCCCAATGCGCTTGTGCTGCCCCGAGGCGCTGCATCGCTGCCGCAGCTGTTTGCCGCAGGCGAGCTCGATGCCATCACCATCAACTTTCCCACGCCGCAGCCCAAGGCCAAGTACGCCAAAAAACGACTCGTCCATGTCGAGCATTTGATGCTCTACCGCCCGCTCTTTGCAGCCGGCGCCACCGTCACACTGCGAACCGACAGCAAGCCATTGCGCGACTACGCCCTGGGGCAGTTTGCCGCGGCAGGCTACGACACACTTTGGATAAGTGACGACGTTCGCCGCGACCATCCCGAGCATCCCGAGACCGAGTATGAGTGCCGCACGCGCGAGATGGGCGCCGCCGTCTATGGCATTTGCGCCACACCCGGCGAGAAGCCTACCGAAGAGCAACTCGTAGCAGGCCGAGCGCAGGAGCAAAGCCTTGCCTGCTACCTGCCCGATAACCTCGATGAGCTCACCTATGTACCCCTGGGCATGGAAGAAGCCGTCGAGAACTTTAAGAACCGCGCCCGCAAGGGCAAGAAGCGCCTACCGCAGGAGTCCTAGGGGCTTCTGATGGTCGCGACGTCGGCAAACAAGCGCGAATAGGCGCCAACGAACGACCCTCGAGCCTAAGTGAGTAGACTTTTTCGCAATGGCCACGCACAACCCGCATAACGAAAACTAAAACCGCAGGTAGAGCCCTTGCACAAAAGCCATGTGCTCGCGATATTGCAAAAAGTCTACTCACTTAGCTGGCGACCGCACCAAACAGCTGGGCAGAACGCCCATTTCCTGCATTTTCTCGCGCGCTGGCACCCCGCGCCGCCGCTACGCCATAATAGTTGGCGGACAAACGCGAGAGAAAGCAAACACATGGCACAGACCACGACAGATACCACCGCCAGCACCGTCTCCGGCGCCGGGGCTGCCAGCTCATTCTCGGGCGGCACGGGAACCGAAGCCGAGTTTGGCTCGCTCGGTGCGCTCTCCCCCACCTGGTGGGAGCCCGAGGATGGCAGTGAGCCCGAACCATGGCTCACGCCTGATCAGGCCTTCGAACGCTTCTTTGAATGGACGAGCGACCGCGGCATTGAGCTGTGGGATCACCAAGAAGAGGCCCTCATGGACCTGGCAGCCGGCGATCACGTCATTTTAGGCACACCGACCGGATCGGGTAAATCGCTCGTCGCGCTGGGCATGCTCTTTATGGGTATGGCGCAGGGTAAGCGCTGTTATTACACGGCCCCCATCAAGGCTCTGGTCAGCGAGAAGTTTTTCGACCTGGTACAGGTGCTCGGCCGCGATAACGTCGGCATGATCACCGGCGATACGCATATCAACACCAAGGCGCCCGTCATCTGCTGCACGGCAGAGATCCTTGCCAACGACGCACTGCGCGAGGGCGAAGATGCCGATGTTGGCTGCGTCGCCATGGACGAGTTCCACTACTTTGCCGACCCTGATCGCGGTTGGGCCTGGCAGGTGCCGCTGCTCACCCTGCCTCACACGCAATTCATGCTCATGAGCGCCACGCTCGGCGATGTCACCGCCATCGCCGCCTCACTCGAGGAACACACCGGCGCTACCTGTGACTTAGTCGTCGATGCCCCACGCCCCGTGCCGCTGAGCTACGACTACGTGACGACCTCGCTCGAGGGCACCGTCGAGCTCGCGATGCGCCGCGGCGAGGCCCCGCTCTACATCGTGCACTTTAGCCAGGACGCCGCACTTGCGACGGCACAGTCGCTCGCCAACTTTGGCATTGCCAGCAAGGAGCAGCGCGAGGCCATCAAGGAGGCAGCCAAGGGTACGAGCTTCTCGACGGCCTTCGGCAAGATCCTCAAGCGTTTGCTCGGCTGCGGCGTCGGCGTGCACCACGCCGGTATGCTGCCACGCTATCGCCTCCTGGTCGAACGCCTGGCGCAGCAGGGCCTGCTGCCCGTCATCTGCGGCACCGACACACTCGGCGTCGGAATCAACGTGCCCATCCACACCGTGGTCCTCACCGCGCTCACCAAGTTCGATGGCTACAAGATGCGTCGCCTGCGCGCCCGTGAGTTCCATCAGATCGCTGGTCGCGCCGGTCGCTCGGGCTTTGACACCGAGGGTATGGTCATCGCCGAGGCCCCGGAGCACGAGATCGAGAATGCCAAGCTCATGGCCAAGGCGGGTGATGACCCCAAGAAGCTCCGCAAGATTAAAAAGAAGAAGGCCCCCGAGGGCTTTGTCACCTGGAACAAGCAGACCTTTGAGCGCCTGATCGAGACGCAGCCCGAAACACTCAAGCCGCGCCTTCGCATCACACACTCCATGGTGATTAGCGTGGTCGAGCAGGGCGGCGATGCCCGCACCCGCGTACACGACCTCATCGAGACAAGCCTGCAAACGCCCGAGGAAAAGGCAAAGCTCGAGGTTCGTGCCGACGAGATCTTCGCCACGCTCATCGACTCCGGCGTCGTCGTGCGCACCGAGGTGCCGCCCGCGCCTGACGCTCCGGCTGACGCCGCGCCGGACATCGACTACGCGCTGACGGTCGACCTGCCCGAGGACTTTGCGCTCGATCAGCCGCTCTCGCCGTTTTTGCTTGCCGCCCTGGAGCTGCTCGACCCCGAGAGTGAGACCTATACCATGGATCTAATCTCGATGGTCGAGGCTACGCTCGAGGACCCCAAGCAGGTGCTGCGTGCACAGGAGCGCGCCGCGCGCGACCGCGCGATGGCCGAAATGAAGGCTGACGGCGTCGAATATGAGGAACGCCTGGAGCGCATCCAGGATGTCACCTACGAAAAGCCGCTCGAGGATTTGCTCGATGCCGCTTTTGACAAGTACTGCCAGGAAGTACCCTGGGCCAACGACTATCAGCTCTCGCCCAAGAGCGTCCTGCGCGACATGTTGGAGAGCGCGAGCGACTTTAAGGGCTATATCCAAAAGCTCGGCATCGCCCGCTCCGAGGGCATTCTGCTGCGCTACCTAGCCGAGGCCTACCGTTCGCTCGACCGCACCGTACCCATCGAGAAGCGCGATGAGCGCTTGCGTGACATCATTTCGTGGCTCGGCTTTGTGGTGCGCTCGGTCGACTCGAGCCTGGTGGACGAGTGGGAGAACGCCGGCAACCCCGCTGCACTCGACGCCGCACCGCCGCAGGGCATCGACGAGGTCGTTGCGGACCGTCGCGGCTGCACACTGTTGGTGCGCAACGCGCTCTTCCGCCGCGTAACCCTTGCCGCCCGCGGACACGTGCGCGACCTGGGCGAGCTCGACGAGGACTGGGGCATGAGCGAGGTCCGCTGGCAAAAGGCGCTCGATGCCTACCATGAGCAGCACGAGGAAATCCTCACCGACGGAGATGCCCGCAGCGCCGCGATGTTTTCCATCGATGAGTCCGACGAGAAGACCGCGCACGTATGGCACGTGCACCAGATCTTTGCCGACGAGGATGGCGACCACGACTTTGGCATCATGGGCGATGTCGATCTGGACGCCACGCAAGACGGCGGCGAGGTCATCTTCAAAAACTACCGCGTCGGCTTTATCGAGGACCTGCTCGAGGACTAGCCGAACATACTGGAACGAAACGAAGCGGGGCCGTTGGCAATATCGCCAGCAGCCCCGCTTTTGCACTATACGCTATGCCTTACTCGGCATCCTCGACCTCATACGAATCCGCCTCGGCTGGCTCATCGTTTGTCTCCGTCGCAGCCCCGCGCGCCTCGTCAAACGCCGCCTTCATGGTCTTGTTGCCCCAGGTGAGCTTGCGAATGGTAAGATCGTCGGCCTTCTTGTTGGCCAGGCGCAGATTGTTCTCGGAGGACAGCAACGCCTCCTTGGTTTTCTGCAGATGGCTAATCGTCTTGTCGATCTCATCGATCGCCGTTTGGAACTTGCGGCTCGCGATCTCGTAGTTGCGGCCGAAGTCGTTCTTGAACTTTTCCATCTTGGCTTCGAAGTTCGTGACGTCGATATTCTGCTGTTTGTACTCCGCCAGCTCCTGCTTATAGCGCAGCGAACCCATGGCAGCGTTGCGAAGAAGCGTAATCATGGGAATAAAGAACTGCGGGCGGATCACGTACATCTTCTCGTAGCGATAGCTCACGTCCACGATGCCGGCATTGTAAAGCTCGCTCTCGGGCTCGAGCAGCGTGCAGAGCACTGCATACTCACAGCCCTTCTGGCGACGATCGTGGTCGAGCTTCTTAAAGAAGTCCTCGTTCTTGTGCTTGGTCGCAGTCTCGTCGTTCTCGTTTTTCATCTCGAACATAATCGAAATGACCTCGTTGCCGCTCGCGTCGCACTCGCGGAAGATAAAGTCCCCCTTGGTGCCCTCGGACGCATCGTTATCTTTCTCAAAGTACGCGTTAGGAAACGCCGTCATGCGTAGGCGGTTAAACTCGGTCTCGCAGTGCTGCTCGAGCGACTCGCCCACCATCTTGGTGGACAGGCGGATCTTCATTTCCTTAAGGCGCTCAATCTCTTCGTCCTTGTAGCGGATCAACTCGTCGCTCACGCGCTTGGCCTGCGCGAGCTCAAGCTCGTGGGCTGCCTTGGCCTGTTCCTCACGCGAATCGCGCACCGCCAGCTCACTCGTCAGCTTGGCACGCGCCTCATCACGCTCACGCTCCGCCGCGGCGACCGCCTCCGATAGGTTCATTTTGGCCGTCAGCTCCTGTTCGCGCAGCTGGGCACGCAGGCCCTCGGCCTCTTGCTCGGACTGAGCCTTTGCGGCGGAAAACTTCTCTTGTACCTTCGCGCGATAGTCAGCAAGCGCGCGCTCGGCCTCGCTGCGAGCGGCATCGAGCTCACGCTGCGACTCTGCCGCGGCAGCGGCAAGCGCCATCTCCTGGGCCTTGTCCGCAGCGGAGAGCTTTGCCTGTAGCTCAGCAATCTGAGCGTCGCGGGCGGACAGATCGTTTTGAGCAGCATTGCGCGCCGCTGCCTCGGCAAGTTTGGCTTCGTCATCCTTGCGTCCCAGCTGCGCGCGCAGGTTGTCAATCTCACGCTGGAGCTCTGCGTTTTCCTTCTGCGCATCCGCACGGGCCTCAACCGCCGCGCGCTGGCTTGCACTCTCGCGCTCCGTGGCAGCGCCCTCAAGCTTGGCGCGCAGCTCGGCGAGTTCAGCATCGCGCTTGGCGACTTCTTGCGCCAGCTGCTGGGCCGCAGCGTTCTTCTGCTCGACAAGCTGAGCGTTGCGCTGAGACTCTGCCTCTTGCAAGGCGGCCGTCGAACGCGAGCGCTCAAGTTCCAGCGCCTGCTCGCCCTCGCGCTGGACTGCCTTCACACGCTCATCCAGGTCGCGCGAAAACTCAGCATCGCGCACTTGTTTAACGATATCCGCATAGCCGGACGCATCGACCTTAAAAACTTCGCCGCAATGCGGGCACTTAATCTCGTTCATAGCAGCTCCTCGATGGACGCAAATTTCAACCGACTACACTCTACCGCGCCGCACGGACAAAAAAGGCGCCGCTGCCATAATGGCAACGGCGCCAGAACCACCACAAAGGTGCCTGTCCCCTTTGTGGTGGTTCGAGAATTACAGTCCAAAATAGCCGAGGATTTGATCACGACTTACAGGCTTGTAGTCATTGGCGTCGAGGCCCACATCGTAGCGGTAAATGGGGCGCTCGCGATCGCGGTTGCGTGCGTTGGTGCGGTTACCCCTGCTGTGGATATGCCCATGCAGCATAATAGCGCCACGTGCCTTGCCGTTCCAGCTGAGCATGGGGTAATGGCTCATAACCAGACGATGGCCCTTGGCATAGCCAGGAGCAATCTCCAGGTAATCGCGCACGTCTTCCCAAATCCGCGGTGCGTCGGGATCTTCCCAGTCGCCGTCATGGTTGCCACGGATGAGCGTTACGTTTTGGCATTCGATGCGCTCGCGAAGACGCACGGCATCCGCTAGGGGCAAACGATAGGTAAAGTCTCCCAGGATGTAGAGACGGTCATCCGCAGCCACGCACTCATTGATGGCATCAATGACCTTGCGGTTCATCTCCTCGACCGAGCCAAACGGCCGGTCCATGTCGTGCAAGATATTCGTATCGCCCAGGTGCAGGTCGGCGGTAAACCACATCATCGTCTATGCCCTCATTTCACAACGTGTCCAACTCGTGCTAAGTATACAGACGCAGCGATGCGGCGGTTATCCAAAGAACCCGCCGAACAGTCCGCGGCGGCGCTTGTCTTGCTTTTTCGAAGCGTCACCCTGGGTATTCTTATCCTGCCGCTTCTTACGATCCCGCTCCAACTCATCGTCATCGAGTAGCATATCCCACCCAAACGGTTCGTCTGTCAGATCGAACTGGTCGTCGTCATCAAACATGGCTGTCTCCCTAACCGATTAGCGAGCATCCACCACGTAGAGTCCAACACGCACCTGATGCCACGGGCTGCGCTCGGGGGCAACCTGCTGCACGCGCGCCTCAAATACACCCTCGTTTCCGTAATACATCATCACGGATAGCGGGCCGACCTCGTTTCCCGGAACATAGCCGAGCTTGGTGTTGCCGTAGTAGATTGCAACCGCCTCGGAATCATGGGGATTATCGCGCTCGGCACGCAGTGTCAGCTTATCGCCCACTTTAAGATCGCCTAGGACCAAAGCGCCGTCGGCATATTGAAATCCTGCGATATGAAATGACAGAAGAACACGTGAAGGCTCGTATATGGCAACTCCTCTAACGGCCGGATAAACCAACGCTTAACCTCACTGAGAAGTTTACGGGCCCGTGCGGACACGAATTCACCCGCTCGCGCCTTTCACCCAGTTGCCGCAACGCTTGCGAGACAGAACGCTTGCAGATAAGATAGGAGTACGGATGGCACCCGTTGCAGCGGGTCTTGCCAACTCCGATACACGTTTTCATCGTGAGAAGTGGCCGTCTTCGCTTACGCGGGGGCGGCTATTTCATTCGGCCGATAAACAGGCCGAGTTCGATAGCCGCGATTAACAACGCCAGTAACGAAATAACATCGCTTACGTTCATACCAATTCCCTTCTAAAGGGAGTTGGCCCATCCGCACCCCATAGCAGTAGTCTAACGTAAATGACAGGTAATAGGAACACTTGTTCGTATTACCTGTCATTTCCTAATGCACAAACATGCGCACGAATTTGTGCTTCCAGCTTGCGTAGGGCGCATACCGAAACGGCACGTCCAGCCAGGTTGACTTGTTCACGATGCTCTTCTTGTGGCTAAACGTATCGAAGCTCTCGCGGCCATGGTACTGACCCATACCGCTCGCACCCATGCCGCCAAAGCCCATATGGCTCGTAGCCAAATGCATGATCGTGTCGTTGACGCAGCCGCCGCCAAAGGGCACGTAGCGCACAAAGCGCTGCTGAGTCGCACGGTCCTGGCTAAAGATATACAGGGCCAGCGGCGTCGGACGATCCGTGATGAACGCCTCGGCCTCGTCTAGGCTCTCAAACGTCAGCACCGGCAAGATGGGGCCGAAAATCTCCTCCTGCATCACGGCGTCCCCAGGCGCCACGCCGTCTAGGATCGTCGGCTCAATCTTGAGCGACGACTCGCGCGCCGTGCCTCCCAGCACAACCTTATCGGGATCGATCAGCCCACGCACGCGCGCAAAATGCTTGGCGTTGACAATATGACCGTAGTTCTCGTTGTCGAGCGGGTGCTCGCCAAACATGCGACGGACCTCCTCCTTGATGAGGCCCAACAGCTCATCGTGCACGCGCACGTCGACCAGCAGATAGTCGGGCGCCACGCAGGTCTGCCCCACGTTGAGCCATTTACCAAATGCGATACGGCGTGCCGCGACCTTCAAGTTTGCCGTCGCATCCACGATGCAGGGACTCTTTCCGCCCAGCTCAAGCGTCACGGGCGTGAGGTTTTTGCTCGCGCGCTCCATGACGAGCTTGCCGACCGGAACGCTACCGGTAAAGAAGATCTTGTCCCAGCACTCGTCGAGCAGCGCCTCATTCTCGGCACGCCCGCCTTCGACGACCGTCACCAGGCGCGGATCAAATGCTTCCTCGCAAATCTGCCTGAGCACCGCGCTCGATGCCGGAGCATAGGCACTCGGCTTGATAACCACGGTATTGCCTGCGGCAAGGGCGCCAGCGAGCGGCTCGAGCGTCAGCAAAAACGGATAGTTCCAGGGCGCCATGATGAGCGTGACGCCATAGGGCACGGCTTGTGTTTTGCACACGCTCACGGCGTTAGCGAGGTCACACGGACGCAGGCGCGGACGACTCCATCGGGCCACATGCGCAATCTGATGACGAATCTCGGAAAGCGACGTGCCGATCTCGCACATATATGCCTCGTCATGCGACTTTCCCAAATCGGTCTTGAGCGCATGGGCAATATCGGCCCCGTGCGCCCGTACCGTATCGCGCAGGCGCACCAGTGCACGGCGGCGAGCATCGACATCAAACGTAGCGTGCGTCTTAAAGTAGGTGCGCTGATCGCCGACGATGCGCGCAATTTCCTCGGTGTTCATGGCAACCTCCTAGTTCTCGTCCTCAAACATACCACCCGCGACGACCTCGTACATATGCTCGAGCTCCAGGCGGTCCATTAAAAGAGGAACGGGGTACAGGGGATTGGCCTCGGCATCGGCATGCGCCGCCATCTCGGGAATGTCGGAGCGGCGAATACCCGAGACATATTTGGGGATTCCCAGGGCCTCGTTCATGCGGTCGACCCAATCGATAAAGGCCTCGGCCGCAAGACTGTCCTGTGCGGTAGCCGGCGCAATGCCCGCCATGCGAGCAAGATCGGCAAGCTTGGGGGCGGCGGCGTCACCATAAGCGCGAAGCATGTGCGGCAGGATGATCGCGTTGGCCAAACCGTGCGGAATTCCGTATCGGCCGCCCAGACTGTGCGCGATGGCATGCACATATCCAACATAGGAGCGAGTAAACGCAACGCCCGCCTTATACGCCGCCGAAAGCATATTGCGGCGCGCACGCATGTCGTCGCCATGCTCATAGGCCTCGAGCAAATTGTCGCGGATGAGCTGGACCGCCTGACGCGCCATCTTGCGCGTGTAGGGCGTGGTGCTACGGCCGATAAAGGCCTCGACAGCATGCGTCAGGGCATCCATACCCGTCTGCCCCGTAATGGAGGCAGGCAACCCGCGCGTAAACTCGGGGTCGTGGACTGCAAAACGCGGGATGAGCACAAAGTCGTTAATGGGGTATTTATAGTGCGTCTCATCATCGGTGATAACCGCCGCGAGCGTGACTTCACTTCCCGTACCGGCAGTAGTGGGAACCGCAATAAGCAGCGGCAGGAGACGATGAACGCGCAACAGGCCGCGCATCTTGTTGATGGGCTTGTTTGGCTGCGCGATACGTGCTCCCACGCCCTTGGCACAGTCCATGGCCGAGCCACCGCCAAAGCCGATAATGGCCTGGCAGGCGCGCTCTCGATACAGGGACGCCGCTTCTTCCACGTTTGAGACCGTGGGGTTCGCACGCGTTTCGGCATAGACCGCAACGCCAATTCCCTTGGACGCGAGCGCTGTCTCGAGCGGTGCCGTGAGCCCCAGACGGGCAATGCCGGGATCCGTCACGATAAGAACCCGCTGTATCGAACGCTTTTGAAGCACTGTGGGCACATCCTCAGCGTGTTCTAGAATGCGTGGCTCGGTATAGGGCAGCACCGGCAATGCGATGCGAAAAACCGTTTGATACGTTCGGCACCAGGCGCGGCGGGCTAGATGCATAAAGGAAGCTCCTTCATTTGTTGATAGGTCAACATTTGCTCGCCCGATTGTACTCAGCAAAAATCGCAGACGGCCTCCCAATCGTTAATCAATCAACATCTTCATATCTCAAAATTGTTTTATTAAAAATCATTCCTAATAGGCTTCACATTTGGTTGCATTTATGGATAATAGAACTCGTCAAGACGCACGTCCGGAGAGGGCCCTTACGGGACCGGACGAGCGCACAATCGCCATCGATCGAAAGGATCGAATCATGAAGTTTGTTTGCCCCGTTTGCGGTTATGTGGAAGAGTTCGACGGCGACCAGCTGCCCGAGGATTTTAAGTGCCCCCAGTGCGGCGTTCCCGGTTCTCGTTTCCTGAAGCAGGAGGAGGGCCAGCTCGAGTGGGCTGCCGAGCACGTCGTGGGCGTCGCCAAGATGGAGGGCGTCTCCGAGGACATCGTTGCCGACCTGCGCGCCAACTTTGAGGGCGAGTGCTCCGAGGTCGGTATGTACCTGGCCATGGCTCGCGTCGCTCATCGCGAGGGTTACCCCGAGATCGGCCTGTACTGGGAGAAGGCTGCCCACGAGGAGGCCGAGCACGCCGCTAAGTTCGCCGAGCTGCTGGGCGAGGTCGTGACCGACTCCACCAAGAAGAACCTCGAGATGCGCGTTGAGGCCGAGAACGGCGCCACCGCCGGCAAGACTGATCTTGCCAAGCGCGCCAAGGCCGCTGGTCTCGATGCCATTCACGACACCGTGCACGAGATGGCTCGCGACGAGGCCCGCCACGGCAAGGCTTTCGCCGGCCTGCTCAAGCGCTACTTTGGCTAAGCCAGCCGCCTGAGAGACAATCTCTAGCTCGATAAGGCCCGAACCGCACGGTTCGGGCCTTTTTCGTGCCTCACGAACTTGTTAACTCCCTGAAATAGGACCGCCTTCGGCATCGGTTTCTCGTCAAAAACTAAGTGAGTAGACTTTTTGGAACTTGCCGAGCACACCATCCATATTGCTTTATAAAGCCGCAGGTAAATGACTTGTTGCAAAACGGCCTGGTCGCCAAAGTGCCAAAAGTCTACTCACTTAAAACCGCAGCCGTCCACGATCGAGTCTTTTTGTGCCTAACGGGCATCTTTCCGTCGATTACTCCCAATTTTGTCCAGTCAACGAATAGTTCAGACCGGAGTAATGTCTCAGCCCTTTGCTCATCTGAGCTTTTATCACGATATTCAGCATCGAGCATCCTGCATACGGCCTTAACGATCGCGCGGAATCTATCCTCATCGGATATCTGTCTGTGTGTCAGGAGAAGTACATCGTAGCCCATGGCCTGAAGCGCCGTCATGCGGTCTGCGTCACGCAAGCCATCCCCTACTCGTCCGTGCGAGGCCTTTCCCTGACATTCAATGGCCACCTGTCGCCTGCCGTCCGGCGTAGAAAGTAGTAGGTCGATATATACACGGGACTTTCCCACAATCGCTCGAGCACTTGTGCTTAGCGCCACTTCGACATTGAGCTCTATACCGCAAAACCCTTCGCCTCCCAGGGCTCGCGGCAGCCCGAGCAACAAATGCGCCTCGACCTCAAAAGGCGACGCGGCACCCAATGGGACGAGTTGCGATACCGCCATAAATCTATTGCCGTAACGCATCCCGCAAACATCTGAACAAAAACGGTCAAGGTCTCTGCCCAAAACCAAAGCGTCTCGACGCCATAAATTTGAAGTGGCGCCGTCCTCGGACGGGCAGCGCACCCAACCGAACGTTGTCGAAATCGCGCCCGAATCAATTGCACGTGAAAGCTCCGCCTCGAGTGCCGCCGGCAGAGCACACACCGCAAACAGGCCGCACATCTCCGCCAACACAAAAAGAAGCTGAAGATCCGTCAGATGCCGCGACATGATGAATGCCGTCAGTAGAGGAGACGTAATCAAAAATCCATGCTCCGTTTCCAGCACAGATTCCCTGGGGGGCTCACCAAGAAACAGCCGCTGTCTAATGCTGGCAGGACAAGTCCGTTTGTTTCTCGTCCGAACCAATGTATACAACGGAAAGCCGAGCGCAACCGCAGCCGTCGGGTTACGGGCGAGGTCATATCGCTGCCGGTCTTCTTCCGGCCGTGGAAGCGGCGGACACAAAGCGCGGACCTGAGGAGGCAAACGCCAGTATCTAAAAGCCGATATGTCACAAAGTAAATCCTTCATAGGCACAGGAAAACACGAATTTCAACCCAGCCTGTCTCACATTGGGGCAAACGCACCAAAAATGGCACCGAACGGACTGTTAAGTTTTCAACAGCCCTCCCCAACTGGCCAAAAGCTTGCCAAAAGCTGGACGAAGCCCTGTTGAAAACCCCATTTTTTCTTATGCAGAAACTTTGCGCGGCAAGTGAGTAGGCTTTTTTAACATCCCGAGCAGGCCGGTCATCCTGCTTTTCAAAACCGCAGGTAGATAGCTTGTTACAAAACTGCCTGGTCGCCAAAGTGCTAAAAGTCTACTCACTTAGGTTGCAGAGTGCTCCCATTAGCTGCAATTCCAAGGTATTAAGCACTTTTGGACTCAAATCGTCATACTGAACAAGAATTTGACTTGAGTTTTCAGGGACAGATGCGCCATCGGCACACCAATAGCAGTCACTGACATCGACGAACGGGATACCCGAGCGCGTGAGGGCCCGCACAAAAGAGCTTCCACCCGCTCCGCGCTCTGCAGCCACGGTGCAGTAAAGGCCCGCGTCTGCATGCTCAATCGAGACCTCCCCTGCCGGGAACGCTTTCCGTACAAGCGCCGCCAGGCCATCGCGCGCCTCGCGAGCGCGCACGCGCACGCGGTTCACATGTCGCTCGTAATCACCCGATTCCAGCAAACGAGCCAAAGCGACCTGGTCAACAGAGCTCACCGATGAGGCGTAAAAACCAAGGTTGTGCCTAAACCGCTCCATCAGCTCATCGGGCAACACCATGTACGCTAGACGCAACGCCGATGAAAGGCTCTTCGAAAATGTGTTGGTATAGATAACCGACTGGGCGGCGTCGATTGACGCGAGCGCGGGAATCGGCTTGCCGGCAAGGCGAAACTCACAATCGAAGTCGTCTTCGATGAGATACCGGCCCGGCTGCTCGGCTGCCCAGCTGAGCAGCGCGTAGCGACGCGCAATGCTCGTCACAAGGCCGGTCGGATACTGATGGGACGGCATCAGGTGAAGGACATCGGTCCCGCTTTTCTGCAGAGT
>USKV01000005.1 GCA_900555355.1 uncultured Collinsella sp. | reverse complement strand
GGTGGGACGGCCCGTCGGTTTATCTCAATCTGTAACAGTTACGCGGCAAACCCGGGTCTTACTGTTACAGATCGAGACATTCCTCTCAACCCATCCTCAACAGTCTAGATCTGTAACAGCTAGGCCCACTTTTGACCCCTCCCTGTTACAGATCGAGACAAACCAAACCCGCCTGCCAGAAAATCTCAATCTGTAACAATAACTCGGCAAAATCGGTCCCAGATGTTACAGATCGAGACAAAGGGACGGCGCGGTTCGGAAGTATCTCAATCTGTAACATCTAACCCACTTTTGACAGTCCAGTTGTTACAGACTTAGACAAACCGGCAGACAACGAAAGCGGCAACGCCCGTGATGGACGTTGCCGCTTTTCTATTGAGAAAACTAATCGGTTTTCGTTACTAACCACCACAATGGGGACAGGCACCTTTGTGGTGGTTTTGGCCTTGTCCCATCGCTAGACCGTGATGACGTTGTCCATCGACTGGTACTTGGCGGGTACCTCGCCCGCAGTGATGATCGTTGCGTCGCGGAAGTCCGCGAACTTGACGGGCGCCACCATGCCAAATTTACTGGCGTCCGAGATTACGAAGCGCTTGGCTGTATGACGCATCGAGATGCGCTTTACTTGCGCCTCCTCGATATCGGGCGCCGTGAAGCCCTGCTCGGCGGCAATGCCGTTAGAGCCCCAAAAACCACAGTTGAAGTTGTAGCGGTCTAAGGTTGCCAAGGCATCGGGGCCAACGAGCGCCTCGGTCTCGGGTTTGAGCTCGCCGCCCAGCACCACGGTACGCATGCCGCGCAAAGCAAGGCGCTGAGCATGGAGCACGGAATCGGTCACATAGGTGACATCTTCAAGGTGTGGAAGATGCTCGATGAGCCTGAGCGTCGTCGAGCCCGAGTCGATGTATACAAAGCTCTCAGGCTCCACAAGCGCCGCCGCACGGGCGCATATACGCTCCTTGTCATCGTTATGGAGATCGCTGCGCTCGTTGATCGTCAGGTCGCGCGTCACGTGCGCGCGCTCCAGACTCGTCGCGCCTCCGTGCACCTTGGCGATACGGTGTGCGCGGTCGAGCGTCTGCAAGTCGCGCCGAATGGTGGACGGTGTCACGCCCAGGGCTTCAGCAAGCTCCGGTACGGTAACCGAGCCGGCCTGCTGCACCATCGACACGATTGCGTTGAGCCTATCTTCCGCAAGCATCGCTTACTCCTCCTCGGGGTACACGACTCCCCAGTCGGCGCGAAGCTTGGTCATAAGCTCCATAACATCAGAAGCATAATCCAGCAGCTCGCGCTTCGAATCATCGCCGGCAACGGCCTTCTCCAGGTCGGCCATCTCGTAGCACAGTGCGTAGGCTTCGGTGCCAGCGTGGACCTCCTCACGGTGACCGTCCGCAGTCCACACGATGGTCGCGTGATCGGCACGCGGATACTCGTTGACCTCGATATAGCACTTGTCAAAGCTGATGACCGAGCGCTTGGGCTGCTTGGAGTGGAGCGTAAGGCTCACAACACCCAGCTGCTGCTCGGCATTACGGCAGACGATGCCGCCCGCAACGTCCACGCCGGTCTCACAGGTGTTGCCCAGAGACACGACCTCGGCGGGTTGGATGGCCATAAACAGGCGCATGACGGACAGGGCATACACACCAATATCGAGCATGGCACCGCCAGCAAGGTTGCGATTGTAGAAACGATTGGTCAAATCGCCGTACTCCTTGTAGCTGCCAAAGTTGAGCTGAGCGAGGTTCATGCGGCCGAACTCGCCAGCATCCATGCGACGACGCAGCTCCTGATACAAGGGCATGTGAAGCACCGTGGTGGCGTCCATAAGGACGACGTTGTGCTCGTCGGCGATGGCACGCGCCTCGTCGAGCTCAGCGGAATTGAGGGTAATGGCCTTCTCGCAGAGCACGTGCTTACCAGCTGCCAGAGCGGCTCGCAGGTAGGTGATATGCGTGTTGTGCGGCTTGGTGATATAGACGGCGTCGATGTCCGGATCGGCGTAGAGGTCCTCGACCGTCTCGTACACCTTCTCGACGCCATACTGCTCGGCAAAAGCCTGGGCCTTGGACAGCGTACGGTTGGCGACACCCGCGAGCTTGCGGCCGGCAAGGGCGAGAGACTGGGCCATCTGGTTGGCGATAACGCCGCAACCGACCACAGCCCAGCGAAGCTCGGGTGCCGTAAAGATATCATCGGGGAACGGCTGATCCTGGACCGAGGCAAACGCCGCCTTTGCGGCTGTCTCGGCGTCGAGCGGAGCCTGTTTGGAATCTGCCATCATGTGCCTCCTGAGTCATCGAAGGTTCTTCATTTCCAACAGCCTTATATTCGCACGATTACGCGCGCATTTGCTTGTATTTGCGTGTTTATTTGTTTATCGGTCATTATTTAGCCATAGTTAGCAGATGTTTGCGCGGCTATGCGCATTATCGCGCAAGACTCCGCGCGTAAATGCGCATGCGACGATTCTTACGAAACATAAAGAGGCGGAACACCAAAGCCTAAGAGAGAGCGGGCTGTATTACTCCACCCCTCTGAGAAGGCATCAGGTATCAATGAACCGCCCCGAACTACCGGCACATAGGGACTATACCCAGCTGCCGGCACTTGAAGGGACTGTCCCCATGTGACGCTTTAGTGGCAAGGCTGTCCCCGTCAACTAGCCGTTTAAGAACGTCCCCAACGACTGCTCATTTAAGTCTGTCCCCAATGAGTAGGGATAGAAAAAGGCCCGGGTGCCGTGGGGGCATCCGGGCCTTTGCTAGCAACTTAATGTTGCGGACAGCTTAGAACTTGTGGCCGCACTTCTTGCAGACGCGCAGCTTGTTCTTGCCGTCCTTCTCGTGACCGACGCGGGTAACCTTACCGCACTCGGGGCAAACGAGATTGACGTTGGAGGCGTCGATGGGAGCCTCCTGCGAAACGATGCCGCCCTGCTGGTTGGCAGCGTTGGGCTTGACGGCCTTCTTGACGACCGAAACGCCCTCGACAACGACCTTGTTCTCGGCGGGGAGAGCACGCAGGACAACGCCCTGCTTGCCGCGATCCTTACCAGAGAGAACCTGGACCTTATCGCCCTTCTTGATATACATATATCTCCCCTAACTACAGGGTCTCGGGAGCGAGCGAGACGATCTTCATGTACTTCTTGTCACGAAGCTCGCGAGCGACAGGCCCGAAGATACGGGTGCCGACGGGCGAACCATCGTTGTTGATGACAACGCAGGCGTTCTCATCAAAGCGAATGTAGGAGCCATCCTTGCGGCGGATCTCCTTAACGGTGCGAACGACGACGCAACGGACAACGTCCTTCTTCTTGACGTTGGCGCCAGGGGTAGCCTCCTGGACAGCACCGATGAACACATCGCCGATGCCTGCATAACGACGCTTGGAACCGCCAAGCACCTTGATGCAGCGAATCTTGCGAGCGCCGGAGTTGTCGGCGACGTTCAGCATGGTTTGCATCTGAATCATGGTAGATGTTCCTCCGAACTAAGAACCGAAGAGAGGTGCGCAGCCTTTATGCGGCCCGTGGTATGCAAGCCAGGCATACGCACATCTTCGGAAACGTACAAGTCGTAAGAGCGACTGCTTATTTAGCGCGCTCGACGACCTCGATGAGGCGCCAACGCTTCATCTTGGACATAGGACGGGTCTCCATAACGCGGACGGTGTCGCCCACGCCAGCCGTGCACTCCTCGTCGTGAGCGTGCAGCTTCTTGGAGCTGGTCATCATCTTGCCGTACTTGGGGTGACGCTTGCGCTCGGTGATGGTGACGACAATGGTCTTGGCACCGGAGACGGAGGTAACGACACCCGTACGGACCTTACGCGAGTTACGCGAATCAGTCATGTTCTCTCCTTAGGTCCTACTCGGCGACAGCGGACTTCTCCGCTGCGATCTCGCGGGCGCGCTGCTCCGTGAGGACGCGAGCAATGTCCTTCTTCACGGTGTTGACGCGAGCGGTGTTGTCCAGCTGGCTGGTGGCCATCTGGAAACGAAGGTTAAAGAGCTCGGCGCGCATTTCCTTCAGCTTCTCAACGAGCTGAGCGTCCGAGAGCTCACGAATCTCTGCGGGCTTCATTAGTTCTCCTCCTTGGCGGCGGCGGCGTCCTCAGCAGCCCACTTGGCCTCGAGAGCGGCCTCCTCAGCCATCTCCTTCTCGATGCGCTGCTCAGCGTTCTTGGCAGCAACAATCTTGGTCTTGATGGGAAGCTTGTGCTGTGCAAGACGCAGAGCCTCGCGAGCGACCTCCTCGGGCACGCCCTTGACCTCGAACATGATGCGGCCGGGCTTGACGACGGCCACCCACTCCTCGGGGTTACCCTTACCAGAACCCATGCGAGTCTCGGCAGGCTTCTTGGTGATGGGCTTATCGGGGAAGATCGTGATGTAGACACGACCGCCACGCTTCATGTAGCGGGTCATGGCAATACGAGCGGCCTCGATCTGACGGTTGGTGATCCAATGGGCCTCGAGAGCCTGGATACCAAACTCGCCGAAATGCAGCTCGGTATTACCCTTGGCCTGGCCCTTCATGGAGCCACGCTGCACCTTGCGGTGAAGAATACGCTTAGGGGCAAGCACTACTGACCCCTCCTCTCGGAGTTACGACGACGAGGACGGGAAGAGCCCTCGAGTGCAGGGTTGGGAACAGGCTGGCCCGGGAGCTTCTCGCCCAGGTAGATCCAGACCTTCACGCCGCAGGCACCCATGGTGGTGCTGGCGACAGCCGTGCCGTAGTCGATCTTGGCACGGAGGGTGTGCAGAGGCACGCGACCCTCGCGGTACCACTCACGACGGCCCATCTCGGCACCGCCGAGACGACCGGAGCACTGGATACGGATGCCCTTAGCGCCGGCCTTGCGGGCGGACTGGACAGCCTTGCGCATAGCGCGACGGAAGGCAACGCGGCCCTCGAGCTGCTCAGCGATGGACTGAGCAACGAGGTTGGCGTCGAGCTCGGGGCGCTTGATCTCGACAACGTCGACGGAGAGCTGGCCCTTGGAGACGCCAGCGACCTTCTCGAGCTCGGTGCGGAGGGTATCGATCTCGGCACCCTTCTTACCGATGACAACGCCAGGGCGAGCGGTGAGGATGATGACCTTCACCTTGTCGCCAGCGCGCTCGATCTCGACGCGGGAGACAGCTGCGCGGGAAAGACGCTTCTCGAGGTACTTGCGGATCTCGAGATCGTTACCGAGGGTCTTAGCGTAATCCTTCTCTGCGAACCAGCGGGAGCGCCAGTTCTCGGTGATGCCAAGACGGAAGCCGGTGGGGTAGACTTTCTGACCCATACAGCTTTACGCCTCCTTTCGAGGAGCAACGACGACGGTGATGTGGGAAGTACGCTTCAGAATGCGAGAAGCGGAACCCTTGGCGCGGGGACGGATGCGCTTAAGCGTCGGACCCTCGTCAACATAGGCAGCGGCGACAACCAGGTTGTCGACACGCAGACCGTTGTTGTTCTCGGCGTTCGCAACGGCGGAACGGAGAACCTTCTCGACATCCACGGCGACGGCGCGGTCGCAGAAGTGGAGGATGTCGAAGGCCTGAGCGACAGGCTTGCGGCGGATCAGATCGACCACCAGGCGGGCCTTGCTGGGGGAAACACGCACGTACTTAGCGACGGCGCGAACCTCGGTGGCCTCAGTTTCAATAGACTTAGTTGCCATTTACGGTTAACCCCCTATTTGGCCTTGTGGCCACGGAACGTACGAGTCGGCGCGAACTCGCCGAGCTTGTGACCAACCATGGACTCGGTAACATACACGGGCACATGCTTGCGGCCGTCGTGGACGGCGATGGTGTGACCAACCATCTCGGGGAAGATGGTGGACGCGCGGGACCAGGTCTTCACGACGTCCTTCTTGCCAGCCTCGTTCATCGCGGTGATACGCGAGAGAAGGCGAGTCTCCACGAACGGGCCCTTTTTGAGACTTCTGCTCATAAGTGCTTTCTCCTAAAACTCGGTATCCGAAATTACTTCTTACGGCGACGAATGATGTGCTGGTTCGAGACCTTCTTCTTCTTGCGCGTACGAAGGCCCTTCGTCGGCTTACCCCAGGGGGTAACAGAGGGACGACCAGAGGTGTGGTTCTTGCCCTCGCCACCGCCGTGCGGGTGGTCGACAGGGTTCATGACGGTACCGCGGACGGTCGGGCGCACGTTCATGTGACGCTTACGGCCGGCCTTGCCGATGACGATGTTGGAGTGATCGGCGTTGCCGACCTCACCGACGGTGGCGCGGCAGGTAACGAGGATGCGACGCATCTCGGAGGAAGGCATACGGACGATAGCGTACTTGCCCTCCTTACCCATCAGCTGGCAGGAGTTACCGGCGGAACGGGCGATAGCAGCGCCCTTGCCCGGCTGGAACTCGACGGCGTGGATGAGCGTACCGACGGGGATGTCGGCGAGGGGCAGAGCGTTGCCCGGCTTGATGTCGGCGTCAGAACCGGACATGATGGTCTGACCGACCTCGAGGCCCTTGGGGGCCAGGATGTAGCGCTTCTCACCGTCAGCGTAGTGCAGCAGAGCGATGCGAGCGGAACGGTTCGGATCGTACTCGATCGTGGCAACCTTGGCGGGCACGCCGTCCTTGTTGCGCTTGAAGTCGATCACGCGGTAACGACGCTTCACGCCGCCGCCCTGGTGGCGGGTGGTGATGCGGCCGTTGTTGTTACGACCGGCCTTCTTGGGCAGGGGCTCGAGAAGAGACTTCTCGGGCTTGGTGCAGGTAATCTCGGAGAAGTCGGAGATCGTCTGCCAACGCCTACCAGCGGAGGTCGGCTTAAGGTGCTTTACAGCCATTACAATCCCTTTCAATAGGAATCCGTTAGCCATCGCAGACAGGGATTCGAGGTTCTGCCTCGGGTGCGATGACACCGGACGTATACACGGTTCCGGGCGTGTCCATTTTATTCGCCCAAAACCTTGAGCTCTCGCCTCCCCTATTTGGGAGGCATGAGCTCACTCAACAGCAGCGAGCCTTAGGCCTGGTTGCCAAAGACCTCGATGGTGTCGCCCTCGGCCAGCGTGACGATGGCCTTCTTCCAAGAACGGGTCTTGCCGGCGACATAGCGCACGCGCTTGGTCTTGGGCTTGACCGTCAGGGTGTTCACGCGAACGACCTTGACGCCGAAGATCTCCTCGACAGCGTCCTTGATCTGATACTTGTTAGCATCCTTGGCGACCTCGAACGTGTACTTGTTCAGCTCCATGCCGGAGAAGGAACGCTCGGACACGATCGGACGGATGATGATCTCGTGGGCGGTCATTTATGCAAGCACCTCCCCGAAGTGAGCGGCGATGTCGGCGGGCATCAGCACAGCGTTGTTGTTGACGAGATCGTAGGTGTTGGCCTCGTCGGCAGTGATGATGAACGTCTTGGGAATGTTGCGGAACGACAGGTAGGCGTTGACGTCCTCATCGCGAACGATGATGGTCAGACGCTTGCCCTCAAGGCCGAGAGCCTTGAGCATGGCGACGGCAGCCTTGGTGGAAGGCTTCTCGAAGCCGTAGTCGTCGACGAGCACGAGCTCGCCATCGGCCAGCTTGGCGGACAGCGCGGAGCGCATAGCCAGCTTGACCTCCTTGTTGTTCATACGCTTAGCGTAGGAACGGGGCTTGGGGGCGAAGACAACGCCACCGTGACGCCACTGGGCAGCACGGATGGAACCCTGACGGGCACGGCCGGTGCCCTTCTGACGCCAAGGCTTCTTGCCGCCACCGGAAACCTCAGAGCGACCCTTAGCAGACTGGGTGCCCTGACGCCAAGAGGCCATCTGGCACTTGACGATGTGGTGCATAACGTGGATGTTCGGCTCGATGCCGTACACCTCAGCGGCGAGCTCGGCCTCGGCGACCTTCTTGCCCTCGCTGTTCTTTACTTCAAACTTTGCCATTTAAGTGTTCTCCTTGGTATGACGCTGGGCTAAATGGGCTGGGCCCTTAGGCCATACGGATGGCGACGAGACCATTCTTGGCACCCGGGACAGCGCCCTTGACCAAGATGAGGTTCTGCTCGGCATCGATGCGGACAACGGAAAGGTTCTTGACGGTAACGCGCTCGTTACCCATGTGACCGGCCATCTTGACGCCCTTGAGGACGCGCGCAGGATAGGCGCACTGACCGATAGAACCGGGGTGACGCTGGAAGTGAGAACCATGCGTCATAGGACCGCGGCGCTGACCCCAGCGCTTGATGCGACCCTGGAAGCCCTTACCCTTGGAGGTACCGATGACGTCGACCTTCTCGACATCAGCGAAATCAGCGACGGTGACGACCTCGCCGACCTTGTGCTCCTCGCCGTTCTCGACGCGGACCTCACGAAGGAAACGGACAGGCTCGACGCCAGCCTTGGCGAAGTGACCAGCCATGGGCTTGTTCACGTTCTTGGCCTTGATGTCGCCGAAACCGATCTGGACGGCGTCATAGCCGTCGGTTGCCTGAGTTTTAACCTGCGAGACAGCGCAGGGGCCAGCCTGGATGACCGTGACGGGAACGACGTTGTCGTCCTCGTCCCAAACCTGGGTCATGCCAATCTTGCGGCCGAGAATCATGCTGATCAAGATATGATCCCAACTCTCGCGTGGTCTTGGGACAATGCGTACACCACCGAGCGTACGCCCCTAGAGGACCACTACTTACACGACGTGCTCCCCAACCTTGTATTTCGCCCGGACTACCTGACAACCCTATTAAGCAGGCATTTTGTCCAGCCAGAATACTCCCCTGGTTTCACACAGCTGTTTAGTATACACGGCTGCGGGCGTATCCATCGAGATTCATATTTCACTCACATTGTTTACGCAGGTAAAGTGCGTGGAGTCGCCTGGGCTTGGCAGAGGGGCGGCGAAATATATTAAGTTTGCTGCTCTACAGTCCTGCGCAAGACGGAAAGCACATTAAGTGCTTTCCTTTGCGTGCGGAACTCGCGACAAACTTAAACAGCGGGCGGCCCGTTCCGGGAATCCGACGTGCTCGTCGGGGCAACGTTCCTCACCAAAAAAGACCCGCTTCCCTGTTGGGAAACGGGTCTTTGGAAGGACGGTTAACGTACTAGGAAATTACTCCTCGTCGTTGTCCTTGGCCTCTTCGGCGTCGTCGGTGTCCACGAGCTGGTTGAGCAGCTCATCGAGGGAAGCCATGTCCTCGTTGATCGCGCCGTTGGCGGGAGCCTTCTTGTCGTCGATCGGGGCGCCCAGGAGCTCCTCGTCGGCGTCGGCGTGATGCGTCGGCGCGGCGGAGGTGCCCAGCAGGATGTCGTCCGGACCGTCGGGGCTAAAGACCATCTGCAGCAGCTGCGAGAGGTCTTCCTCGTCGGCAACGTCGTCGTTGTTCTCGAGGATGTAGAGCAAGTCGTGGGCCTCCAGGCCGTCACGGAGCTCCTCGATCGCCTTGGCACCGATGCCATCGATGCGCAGCAGATCCTCCTCGGACTTGCCGACCAGGTCGCCGACCGTCTCGATGCCAACCTCGCTGAACTTGTTGGTCCAGCGCTGCGACACGCCCAGGTCGTCGAACAGGTACAGACGAGCCTTCTCGGCGGAGATGGTGTGGCCGTTGCGGGTGAACGAACCGTCAGCACCACCGAACTCGTCGTAGCCGGCCCAGTCGAGCTGCTGCGGGAGCTGCTCGTCCAGGTCCTTGAGCTCAACAGGAGCCCACTCGGGCAGCGACTTGGCGTTGGGCGAAGCCGGGCCGTCGATGTCAACATAGCCGTCGGCCGTACGATACGTCAACTTGGCGTTGGCGTACGGCTTGAGGCCGGTACCAGCCGGAATCTTCTTACCGACGATGACGTTGGACTTAAGGTCGAGCAGGTGGTCGACCTTGCCCTCGATGGCAGCCTCGGTAAGGACGCCAGCGGTACGGATGAACGAAGCGCTCGACAGCCAGGAGTCGATGTTGGACGCGACCTTGAGCGTACCCAGGATGACGGGCTCGGCCACGGGAGCCTGACCGCCCAGACGGGCAACGCGCTCGACCTCGTCGGCAAACTCGTAGCGGTCGACGTACTGACCAAGCAGGTACTTGGAGTCGCCGGGGTTGGTGATCTGAACGCGACGCAGCATCTGACGTGCGAGCACCTCGATGTGCTTGTCGTTCAGGTCGACGCCCTGGCTGGTGTAGACGTCCTTGACGCTCTCGACGAAGGTGTGCATCGTCGACTCGATGTCGGTCAGCTTGCGCAGGTTGCGGAAGTTGACGAAGCCCTTGGTGATCTGGTCGCCGGCGCGAACCTCGCAGCCGTCCTCGATCTCGGGCATAAAGCGCACCGATGCGGGGACGCGACGCTCGTCGAGGACACGGGTGTGATCCTCGGAGTCGGTGAGCGTCAGCACGTACTCGGACTTCTCGGGCTTAATCGAGAGGTGACCGGAGTACGGAGCCAGCTCGGCCTCGCGACCCAGAATCTTCTCGTTGACGTTGCCGACGATATCGAACATACGGCTGACCGTAGGCAGACCCTGCGTAATATCGTCGACGCCAGCGACGCCGCCGGAGTGAATGGTACGCATCGTAAGCTGCGTACCGGGCTCGCCGATGGACTGGGCGGCAATAATGCCGACCGCGGTACCGATAGCGACCGGACGACGGGTGGAAAGATCCCAGCCGTAGCACTTCTGGCACACGCCGTACTTGGAGCGGCAGGTGAGCAGCGCGCGGAGCTTGACCTTCTTGAGGCCGGCATCGACCATCTTCTGGATGTCGGCGACCTTCTCGATGTAACCGTCCTGCTCAAAGAGCACGGTGCCATCGGGAGCAACGACGTCCTCAATGAAGCAACGGCCGACGAGGTCGGTGTTGAGGTCGGTGGTGCCGGGGATGATGAGGTTGTAGGTGACGCCCTCGTGCGTACCGCAGTCCTCCTCGCGGACGATGACGTCCTGGGCCACGTCGACCAGACGACGGGTCAGGTAACCAGAGTCCGAGGTGTGGGATGCGGTATCGACCAGGCCCTTACGGGCGCCGTAGGTCGAAATGAAGTACTCGAGCGGCAGCAGGCCCTCGCGGAAGTTCGCCTTAATGGGAAGGTCGATCGTCTCGCCGGACATGTCTGCCATCAGGCCACGCATGCCGCCGAGCTGACGCAGCTGGGTCTTAGAACCACGGGCGCCGGAGTCGGCCATCATGTAGAGCGGGTTCTCCTCGTCGAACATGTCGAGCATGAGCGCTGCAACCTTATCGGTACAAGCGGTCCACTCGTTAACGACTTCGATGTGGCGCTCCGTCTCGTTGATGAAGCCCTCCTCGAAGTACTCGTTGATCTGGTCGACGTTGGCCTGGGCGCGGTCGAGCAGCTCCTGCTTCTCGGCAGGGATAAGAGCGTCCCACACCGAGATGGTGAGGCCGGCGCGGGTAGCGTAGTGGAAGCCAGAGTACTTGATGGCGTCGAGGATCGGACCGACCTTGGCCTCGGGGTAACGATCGCAGCAGTCCGCAACCAGCTTGGCCACATCGCCCTTGACCATCTTGTAGTTCATGAACTCATAGTCTTCGGGCAGGCACTGGCGGTTGAAGATGATGCGGCCGATAGAGGTCTCGAAGCGCGCGGTCTTGTTGCCGGTGACGTCGTAGTCGACAAACTCGTTCTTGCCGTTCTTGACGCGGAAGATACGGGTGCCGTCCTCGTTGATGACATTGGCGTCGGCAGCGGACACGCGGACCTGAATCTTGGCCTGCATGTCGACCTCGGAGCGGCAGTCATAGGCGTGCAGCGCGTCGTCGAAGCTGGCGAACACGTGGTTCTCGCCCGGCAGACCCTCGCGAACCTGGGTGAGGTAGTACACACCGATGATCATGTCCTGCGAGGGGATGTTGACCGGCTTGCCGGATGCCGGCGAGCGCAGGTTGTTCGCAGAGAGCATGAGCACGCGGGCCTCGGCCTGAGCCTGGCTGGACAGCGGCACGTGGACAGACATCTGGTCGCCGTCGAAGTCGGCGTTGAAGGGCGAGCAGACCAGCGGATGCAGGTGGATAGCCTTGCCCTCAACCAGCACCGGCTCAAAGGCCTGGATGGACAGACGGTGCAGGGTCGGTGCACGGTTGAGCAGCACGACGCGGCCGTCGATGACCTCTTCGAGGATGTCCCACACAAAGGTGGCACCGCGGTCGATAGCGCGCTTGGCGCCCTTGATGTTCTCGACCTTGCCGAGCTCGACCAGACGCTTCATGACGAAGGGCTTGAAGAGTTCCAGCGCCATGGTCTTGGGCAGACCACACTGGTGCAGCAGCAGCTTGGGGTCGGTAACGATAACCGAACGGCCGGAGTAGTCGACACGCTTGCCCAGCAGGTTCTGACGGAAACGACCCTGCTTGCCCTTGAGGGCCTCGGCGAGCGACTTGAGCGGGCGACCGCCACGGCCAGAGACCGGGCGACCACGACGGCCGTTGTCGAACAGGGCGTCCACGGACTCCTGGAGCATGCGCTTCTCGTTGTTCACGATGATCGCAGGGGCGTCCAGGTCGAGCAGGCGCTTGAGTCGGTTGTTACGGTTGATCACGCGACGATACAGGTCGTTGAGGTCGGACGCGGCGAAGCGGCCGCCGTCGAGCTGGACCATCGGGCGCAGATCAGGCGGAATGACCGGGATGACATCCAGGATCATGTTCGCGGGGCTGTTGCCGCCCTTCAGGAAGGCGTCAACGACCTCGAGGCGCTTAACGGCCTTCTCGCGCTTCTGCTTCTGGGAGTCCTCGTCGGCGATGATGGCCTTGAGCTTCTCGGCCTCGGAGGGGAGGTCGATGGCAGCGAGCAGGTCGCGGACAGCCTCGGCACCCATACCACCCTTGAAGTACATGGAGTAGTAGCGAGTCATCTCGCGGAACAGCGGCTCATCGGAAATGAGGTCGCGCTCGCTGAGCTTCATGAAGGCGTTGAAGGCGTCCGTGCGGAGCTGCTTCTCGTCCTTGCACTCTTCCTCGATGTCGACGATGCCAGAGGCGATCTCCTCGGGGGTCAGCGGCTCCTCGTCGGAGAACTCGTCAAAGTTCTCGGGGTTGCCCTGCTCCTTGAGGGACTCGATCTGGCGGGCGCACTCGGCATCGATCTCTTCCAGATCGGCGGCGAGCTCCTCGCGCAGGTCGTCAGCGTCGGCCTCGCGAGCCTCGTAGTCAACCTCGGTGATGATGTAGCTGGCAAAGTACAGAACCTTCTCGAGGTCCTTGGACTTGATGTCGAGCATACGGCTCATCGGGAAGCTCGTGGGGCTCTTGAAGTACCAGATGTGGGACACGGGAGCGGCGAGCTCGATGTGGCCCATGCGGTCGCGACGCACCTTGGCCGAGGTGACCTCGACGCCGCAGCGCTCGCAGACGATGCCCTTAAAGCGGATGCCCTTGTACTTGCCGCAGGAGCACTCCCAGTCCTTGGCGGGACCGAAGATCTTCTCGCAGAACAGGCCGTCCTTCTCGGGCTTGAGGGTACGGTAATTGATGGTCTCCGGCTTCTTGACCTCACCGTGCGACCAGGAACGGATCTGGTCGGCGGAGGCAAGGGAGATCTTTACCGAGTCAAAATCAGTAGCTTCGAAATCTGCCACAGTCAACTACTCCTTATCAGTGGTCGTGGCGGCGACAGCCTCGGGTGCCTCGGCGGTCTCGGCATCCTGGGCCTCGACGTCGGCGTCAACGCCGGCGAGCGCAGCCAGGTCGTCGAGAGCAGAGGTCTCCTCGGCGGTCACAGGGGCGGAGGCGTCCTCGTCGGCATCGTGCATGGGCTCGATGTCCAGTGCGAGGGAGCGAATCTCCTTGACGAGAACCTTGAAGGACTCGGGGATACCCGGGACCGGAACGTTCTCGCCCTTGACGATGGACTCGTAGGTCTTGACGCGGCCCACGGTATCGTCGGACTTGACGGTCAGGATCTCCTGCAGGGTGTAGGCTGCGCCGTAAGCCTCCAGGGCCCAAACTTCCATCTCGCCGAAGCGCTGGCCGCCGAACTGGGCCTTGCCGCCCAGAGGCTGCTGGGTAACCAGGCTGTAAGGGCCGGTCGAACGGGCGTGGATCTTGTCGTCGACCATGTGGCCGAGCTTGAGGATGTAGGACGTACCCACGGTAATGGGCTCGCGGAACTCCTCGCCGGTGCGGCCGTCGAACAGACGGGTCTTGCCGCGCTCGTCAAGCTGGGTGACGAACTCGGGACGCATGTGATCGCCATAGGCAGCGGTGGCCTTGTTGAGCATGTTCTTGTTGGCACGACGAATGACCTCGGCGATCTCGTCCTCCTTGGCGCCGTCGAAGACAGGCGTCGCGGTGAAGAACGGACCGGGGACGTACTTGTCGGAGTCGGCCTGCTCGGTATCCCAACCGCAGGCAGCAGCCCAGCCAAGGTGGCACTCGAGCAGCTGGCCGACGTTCATACGCGAAGGAACGCCCAGCGGGTTGAGGATAACGTCGATTGGGGTACCGTCAGCCATGTAGGGCATGTCCTCGACCGGCAGAACGTTACAGATAACACCCTTGTTGCCGTGGCGGCCGGCGATCTTATCGCCTTGCTGGATCTTACGGCGCTGGGCGACGTAGACGCGCACCTGCTCGTTGACGCCGGGGGCCAGGTCGTCGCCGTTCTCGCGGCTAAAGCGGACGACGTCGATGACGCGGCCGTAAGCGCCGTGAGGCATCTTAAGGGAGGTGTCGCGGACATCGTGGGCCTTGGCACCGAAGATGGCGCGCAGCAGGCGCTCCTCGGCGGTCAGAGCGCTCTCGCCCTTAGGCGTGACCTTGCCGACCAGGATGTCGCCAGGGCCGACCTCGGCGCCGATGCGGATGATGCCGTCCTCGTCGAGGTTGGCAAGCATGTCCTCGGAGAGGTTCGGGATCTCGCGGGTGATCTCCTCGGGGCCGAGCTTGGTGTCGCGGGCATCGATCTCGTGACGGGTGATGTTGATGGTCGTCAGCAGGTCCTCGGCCACCAGGCGCTCGGACACGACGATACCGTCCTCGTAGTTAAAGCCTTCCCACGGCATGTATGCCACGGTGAGGTTCTGGCCCAGTGCGAGCTCGCCGTGATCGGTCGAGGGACCGTCGGCCAGAGGCTCGCCCTGCTCAACGGTGTCACCGACGCGCACGAGCGGACGGTGGTTGATGCAGGTGGACTGGTTGGAGCGCTGGTACTTGGCCAGGTGATACTCGTCCATGCCGCCGGCATGCTTGACGATGATCTTGGCGGCGTCGGCAAAGATGACCTCGCCGGCGTTCTTGGCCAGGGTGACCTCGCCGGAGTCCAGGGCGGCGCGACGCTCCATGCCGGTACCGACATAGGGAGCGGCAGGGTGAACCAGCGGCACGGCCTGACGCTGCATGTTAGCGCCCATCAGCGTACGCTTGGCGTCGTCGTGCTCGAGGAACGGAATCAGCGTGGCTGCGACGGAGAGCATCTGACGCGGCGAGACGTCCATGTAGTCGACGTCCTCGACAGGCACGTCTGCGGGAGCGCCGAAGGAGCCGTCGAAGTCGCGGGTACGGGCGATCACGGTGTGCGGGCGGACAAGCTTGCCCTCGGCATCGGTCGTGATGAACTCGTTGGTCTTGGGATCGAGCGGCGTGTTGGCCGGCGCAATGACGTGCTTCTCTTCCTCGTCAGCGGTCATCCAGTCGATCTGGTCGGTGGCAACGCCGTTCTCGACGCGGCGGAACGGAGCCTCGATGAAGCCGTACTCGTTGACGCGGGCGTAGAGGGCGAGCGAGCCGATCAGGCCGATGTTGGGGCCTTCGGGGGTCTCGATCGGGCACATGCGGCTGTAGTGCGAGTTGTGAACGTCGCGGACGGCCGTCGGCACGTTGGTGCGGCGGCTGGAGCCGGACTTGTGGCCGGCAAGACCGCCAGGGCCGAGTGCGGACAGACGGCGCTTGTGGGTCAGACCGGTCAGGGGGTTCGCCTGGTCCATGAACTGCGAGAGCTGCGAGGAACCGAAGAACTCCTTGATGGAGGCCACGATCGGGCGGATGTTGATGAGCGACTGCGGGGTGATCTCGTCGATGTCCTGGGAGCTCATGCGCTCACGGACGACGCGCTCCATACGGCTCATGCCGATACGGAACTGGTTGGCGACGAGCTCGCCGACGGTGCGGATGCGGCGGTTGCCAAAGTGGTCGATGTCGTCGACCTTGAAGCCCTGCTCGCCGGCAGCGAGGGACAGCAGGTAGCGCAGCGTCGCGACGATATCCTCGTCGGTGAGCACCGTGACCTCTTCCTCGGTGGTGAGGTTGAGCTTCTTGTTGACCTTGTAACGACCGACGCGGGCCAGATCGTAGCGCTGCGGGTTGAAGAGCAGGCCCTCGAGCAGGCTGCGGGAAGCGTCCACGGTGGGTGGCTCGCCCGGGCGCAGGCGACGGTAGATCTCGATGAGGGCGTCCTCGCGAGTGAGGGCGGTGTCGCGCTCCAGGGTGCGCTTGATCACATCGGAGTTGCCGAGCAGCTCGATGATATCGTCGTTGGTGACGGCAATGCCAAGGGCGCGCAGGAACATCGTGGCACTCTGCTTGCGCTTACGGTCGATGGAGACCATGAGCTGGTCGCGCTTGTCGACCTCAAACTCAAGCCAGGCACCGCGGGACGGGATGATCTGGGCCTTGTAGATCTGCTTGCCCGAATCCATCTCGGAGCTGTAGTACACGCCCGGGGAACGGACGAGCTGCGAGACGACGATACGCTCGGTACCGTTGATGATGAAGGTGCCCTGATCGGTCATCATGGGGAAGTCGCCCATAAAGACGAGCTGCTCCTTGATCTCGCCGGTCTCCTTGTTGGTGAGACGGACGTCGGTCAGGAGCGGAGCCTGATAGGTCATGTCCTTCTCGCGGCACTCCTCGACGGTGTGCGCAGGGTCGCCGAACTGATGCTCGCCGAAGGTAACCTCGAGAACATGGTTCTGGCTCTGGATGGGGCTGGATTCCTTGAACGCCTCACGAAGGCCCTCGTCCTTAAAACGCTCAAAGGATTCCCTTTGAACAGAGATAAGGTTGGGGAGCTCCATGGCCTCCGGGATTTTCCCGAAGCTGACGCGCTTGCGCTCAGTGGCAGTGTATGCGTAGGTCACCAGGTTTTTCCTCCTTCACGGAAATGCTCGGTGGGTTGGCGAGGCATAGCTTCGCCAGTTATCGCAACCTAATAGTTTATCAGGTACCGACCGTTGGGCAAGAAAAGCCTTGACGCGATTGAGTTTTTGGAGTAGCAAAGTTTTTCGACAGAAAACACGCAGGTAGATAGGCATATATCGAACACCTGTTCATATATTTTCTGTGAACGAAACCGCCGATGCGCACCACTGAACGGCGGAATGGCGGCAAGGGTTGATCAGGCGGAAACTGCGTCCCGTTTTGAGGCCTCAAACTGGGACGCAGTTTCCGGTTGAACCCTGTTTGGGAAAGCATATCCCGTTCTGAGCCGATATTCCGGGTCGCGCTTTCCGTTAGGGGCCCCAACCGGAAAGCGCATCCCAGAATTCGAGCAAATTGTGGGTCGCACTTTCCGGAGCCAAGCCGCGGCGCGCATAAAAAATGGGTGCAGACCGAAGTCCGCACCCGTAAATGTCGATGCCCGAAGGCTTATTTGCGCATCAAGCCGCCGCGCTCGTCGATGGCGTCCCAGAAGGCGCTGGCAAAGCGAGGATCGCTTGCGGCCATGAGAGCGTTGGTGGCCATCCAGCCAGACGGGGTGCCGGTGTCGTAGCCCGACAGCGGGTCGATAACGACAGCGTACATGGCCTCGCGGTCGAGCGAGCGGGCCATGGCGTCGGTGAGCTGAATCTCGCCGCCCTTGCCGGCCCGCTGATCGGCGAGCAGGTCCATGACCAGCGGGCTCAGCAGGTAGCGACCGACGATGTACAGGTTGGACGGAGCAGCCTCGGGAGCGGGCTTCTCGACCAGACCGCCGATGCGCCAGACAGCGCCCGGCTCGGCATCGGCAACGCCCTCGGCGCCCTCGAGCGAACCGACGCGCTCGCCGGCGATAACGCCGTAGCGGCTGACTTCCTCGGGCGAGCAAGCAGCGACGGCGATAACCGAAGCGCCACCGTGCTCCTTGGAGACAGCAAGCATCTTGTCGCAGATGTCACGGTTGGGCACAACGTAGTCGCCCAGAAGAACTAGAAAGTTCTCCCCTGCCACGGCGTCGGCAGCAGAGCGAATAGCATGGCCGAGGCCCTTGGGCTCGTACTGATAACGGAAGTCGACCGGCATACCGCCAGCGTGGGCGACGGCATCGGCATAGGCGTTCTTGCCGCGCTCGCGCAGCAGGTTCTCGAGCGAGCGATCGGGCTGGAAGTAGTTCAGTAGCTCGGGCTTACCGGGAGAAGTAACGATGATGGCGTCGTCGACTTCCTCGGGGTCGAGCGCCTCCTCGACGACGTACTGAATGACGGGCTTGTCGAGCACCGGCAGCATCTCTTTGGGCGTGCACTTGGTGCCAGGCAGAAAACGCGTGCCAAGACCGGCGGCGGGGATGATTGCCTTCATGTTATTCAAAGATCCTTTCGCAGGCGCAAAAGCGCCCCATGCGTGCGGCACACAGCCGCAGACCAAATTGCGATACCTAAGCATCTTACCGCTGGAACTATATGTCGCTACAAGGCAGAGGCAATTCTTCAGCAGGTCAACGCAAATTATTGCTCGAATGGTGCAATTTTATTGCCCAACGGCAGGGTGCCCGATACGACGCAAATCACAGAATATGGCAGTTTGAGCAACCGATGCCGAGGGACCGAAAAACAAAAAAGACGGGGCTCGCAATGCGAACCCCGTCTTTAAAGAAATCTGACGAGAAAGCCTGATTACTTGAGGGTGACAGCAGCGCCAGCAGCCTCGAGCTTCTCCTTGGCAGCCTCGGCGTCCTCCTTCTTGGCACCCTCGAGAACAGCCTTGGGAGCGCCCTCGACGACCTCCTTGGCCTCCTTCAGGCCAAGGTTGGTGAGCTCACGGACGGCCTTGATGACCTGGATCTTGTTGTCGCCGAAGCCCTCGAGCACGACGTCAAACTCGGTCTTCTCCTCGGCCTCAGCAGCGCCAGCAGCGGGAGCGGCGACAACAGCGGCAGGAGCAGCGGCGGAAACGCCGAAGGTGTCCTCGATAGCCTTGACGAGCTCGGAAGCCTCGAGAAGGGTCATTTCCTTAAGAGCATCGATGATCTCATCGGTGGTAAGCTTAGCCATTTCTAAGTCCTTTCGGTTTCCGTGTCTGTGCACGGAGATCAGTTAAAACACGGCGCGAATGCGCCAGGGGTGCGGCGTTGCCGCCGCGGGTGAAAACAGCAACTAGGCTGCCTTCTGCTCGGAGACCTGCTGAATCGAACGAGCGAGACCAGAGGAAACGCCGTTGACGCAGACAGCGATGTCGCGAGCGAAACCGGAGATGAGACCGGCGATCTGGCCGAGAAGCTGATCCTTGGTGGGCAGCTCGGCGATAGCCTTAACATCATCAGCGGAAACGGCCTTGCCGTCGGAGATACCGCCCTTGATCTCAAGGACGCCCTTGGACTGAGCGGAGAAGTCCTTAAGGGCCTTAGCGGCCTCGACCGGCTCGGACTCGTAGAACACATAAGCGACGGGGCCGGCGAGGATCTCGTCGAGCTCGGGCTGCTCCTGGTTCTTGAGAGCGATCTTGACCAGGTTGTTCTTGTAGACCTTCATCTCGGCGCCGCACTCGCGAAGCTGATGACGCAGCTCCTGAGCCTGCTTAACCGTCAGACCGTTGTAGTTGACGACGAACAGACCGGCGTTCTCGGCGATACGGGACTCGATCTCTGCAACCTTGTCGATTTTGTACTGCTGGGGCATGAATTACACCTCCTCGAATTCTTTCCGGGCACGGTCCGCCACAAGGACGTGACGGGGGCATGTCCAAAAAGAAAGCCCCCGCGCTGCATGAGCGACGGGGGCGAGAAGACATATCTACTCGACCACCTCGGCTGGCGGGATATCCCATTAAGCTCGCGGGCGATGCCCGTTTGCACCGGCTGTCTCTGGCAGCGGATTCGTGCGTGAACCGAAAGTATTATGGCGGGGACCCCGGCGTCGGTCAACGGGCGCGAGGATTCGTACACAAACCCTGCATACGCTCCGACCGGGAGGGGCAGGGCGAGTTTTCCGCT
>USKV01000004.1 GCA_900555355.1 uncultured Collinsella sp. | reverse complement strand
CGCCGATCGGCTGGCTCGGCGGCTTTATCGCCGGTCTTAAAATGAGCTTTGGCGAGTCCGTCGGTCCGTGGCGCAAGCACGACGAGGTCTTTAACGTCAACAAGGCTCATCGCGCCGCCGCCGACGCGGGCGACGCCGAGGAGCGCCGCCGTGCGCGTCGCAATGGCGCGGCCGACCGACAGCTCATCTCGGTCACCGATGACAGCAAGGGTGCTGGCAAGCACGCTAAGAAATAGTAAGAAGAGGTAACTATGGCAGAAAACAAAGACGAACAGCTCACCGACGAGGAGCTGGCACAGCTTCAGCTGGCAGAGGAGAACGAGAACGCCGTCGACCGTCTGGTCAAGGAGCTCGGCTGCCCCACGCGCCGCATCCGCCAGTTTGCCGCTCGTGTGCTGCACCTGCTTGCCGAGCGCGATCCGCAGCGCGTCGTGCCCTGCGTGCCCGCGCTGATCGAGGCGCTCGACCGCCCCGAGGCTCAGACCCGCTGGGAGGCCCTCGATGCCCTGACGGCGCTCGCCACCACCTGCCCCGAGCAGCTGGGCGATGCCTTTGAGGGCGCCGAGACTGCACTGTTCGACGAGATCTCCTCCACGCTGCGCTATGCCGCCTTCCGCCTGCTGTGCGTGTGGGGTGCCACGAGCGTCGAGCGTTCGCGCGAGGCTTGGCCCATCCTGGACGAGGCCATCCAGTGCTACCACGGCGACCTCGAGTATCGCGACATGCTCGGTTGCCTGTACGAGTTTTGCCAGGGCGAGATTGACGCCGAGGTTGCCGAGAAGCTTGCGCTGCGCCTTAAGTTCGATGCCGAGAACGGTAAGGGCAGCTATCTCAAGGCCCGTTCGAGCGAGATTTGCGAAATGCTTGTTAAACGTTTTGGCCTGGATCTCTCCAAAAAGAAGAAGCGTGCTAGCGTTAAAAAATCTGACGACGCCGAAGACGAGGAGTAACAGATTATGGCGCACGATGTAGTCCTGATTCCCGGTGACGGTATCGGTCCCGAGATTACGCAGGCCATGCGCCGCGTGGTCGAGGCCACCGGTGTCCAGATCAACTGGAACGTCCAGGAGGCCGGCGCCGGCGTCATGGACGAGTTTGGCACGCCGCTGCCCCAGCACGTGCTCGATGCGGTCGCCGAGACCAAGGTTGCCATCAAGGGCCCCATCACCACGCCGGTCGGCACGGGTTTCCGCAGCGTTAACGTGGCCCTGCGCAAGCACTTCGACCTGTACGCCTGCGTGCGCCCCTGCCTGTCGCAGCCGGGCGACGGCTCGCGCTTCCGCGACGTTGACCTGGTCATCGTGCGCGAGAACACCGAGGACCTCTACGCTGGCATCGAGTTCGATGAGGGCACTGCCGAGGTCGAGGAGCTCTCACAGCTCGTCGAGCGCTCGGGTCAAAAGACCTTCGCCGCCGATTCCGCCATCTCGATCAAGCCGATCTCCATCTGCAAGAGCCGCCGCATTGTGGAGTATGCCTTTGAGTATGCCCGCCGCTGCGGCCGCAAAAAGGTGACGGCCGTGCACAAGGCCAACATTATGAAGGCGACCGACGGCCTGTTCCTGCGCGTGGCGCGCGAGGTGGCCGCCAACTATCCCGATATCGAGTTCAACGACAAGATCGTCGACGCCACCTGCATGGGCCTGGTCCAGAACCCCAACGACTTCGATGTCCTTGTACTGCCCAACCTGTACGGCGACATCGTGAGCGACCTGTGCGCCGGCCTGGTGGGCGGCTTAGGCATGGCCCCCGGCTCCAACATCGGTGCCGACTGCGCCATCTTCGAGGCTACGCACGGCTCCGCACCCGATATCGCTGGCCAGGATATCGCCAACCCCACAGCCGAGATCCTCTCTGCTGCGATGATGCTCGATCACCTGGGCGAGAACGATGCTGCCAATCGCATTCGTGCCGCCGTATCTGCCACGCTCGACGAGGGCGAGCAGGTTACCGGCGACGTTCGTCGTGCCCAGACCGGCTCCGTTGAGGGCGCTGTGGGCACGCAGGCCTTTGCCGATGCCGTTATCGCGCACCTGGCCTAAGGCATGCAGACTGCAAACGCCTAAATAGTACTTAAGTGTTTGCGTATAACCTAAGAATCAATACGCCCGGCGCTCTGCCGGGCGTATTCTATTGGGGACTATGTTTCCTAACAAGGAGTAACTGATATGGGTCTGATTCAAAAGAAGGACGAGAAGGACGAGATCGACGGCATCCAGATCATCGAGCGCGGCGAAGGCCCCGACGGTGATGAGGACGAAAAGATCGACCTGGTCGCCGGCACGTCTGCCGAACATATTGCCGCCGGCACGTCCGCCGAGGAGGAGGACGCTCGCCTGGAGGCAAAGATCGCCGCGGATGCAGCTGACGAGAACCTCATGCCCGAGGAACAGGACGAGGACGACGACTCCGACGTGGACGACCGCGCTTGCAAGCACAAGAAGACGATGATTGCCGCCTTTGTGGTTGCCGTTGTGATCGCTGCCGTGGTCGGCTTCTTTATCGGCAACGGTGGCTTTGGCGGCAAGGGCGTCGGCTCGGCGACCCTGACCGAGGACCAGCTCGATTCGACCGTGGCAAGTTATAGCTACAACGGCAAGAAGAGCGACATCACCGCGCGTGAGGCCATCGAGAGCCAGTACAGCCTCGACACCGTCAAGGACGACGACGGCAACTACACCGCTCCGTCTGCCGACGTTATCCTGTCCTACGTGCGCAACCAGATTCTGCTGGACGCTGCCGAGGACGAGGGCATTACCGTCTCTTCCAAGGAAATGAAGCAGTACGCCGAGGATTCCATCGGCACCTCCGACTACAAGACCATGGCCACGCAGTACGGCGTGTCCAAGGACCAGGCCAAGCAGATCGTCCGTCAGTCCGCGACGCTGCAGAAGCTCTACAAGAAGAAGGTCGGCGACACCTCCGCAAGCATGCCGACCGCCCCGACTGAGCCTGTTGACGGCAACGAGGAGACCGCGAGCAAGGACTACGCCGACTACATCATCAACCTTGCCGGCGACGAGTGGGATAGCGAGAAGGGCACTTGGAAGGATGCCGATAGCACCTATGCCAAGGCCTTTGCCGATGATGCCTTTACGACCGATAGCGCCACCTATAAGCAGGCCATGACCGCCTACTACACTGCCTACCAGCAGTACTCCTCGCAGGCTTCGAGCGCCAGCTCCAAGTGGACCGAGTACGCCAACGGCCTCTACGCCAAGGCCAACATCAGCATTTACGGCCTGTTTGCGTAAGGTTTGCCTGCACTACTGCGCGCTAACCGATCTACCTGATTGAGCCCGCTAGAACGGACAACGTTCTAGCGGGTTTTTTGTTACCGAAACCACTAGGGTAGGCCTCGCGCCCGCGCAAGCGTTCCATCGCGTTTCCCTAATTCATCTGGGAAAACAACTGCAAACGATTGCAAGTGACCGGTGAACGGTCGAAAACTACCGTTCACCGATAATCTCAAAACTGGGTTCTAACTGGTATTAAGCCAAAAAGACCAATTCACAAATCTTCACAATGACCTGCAATTTTTCTTTACGCTATTTTTAGCCGCCCTGCGTTGTTTAGGCACAGGAAAAGTCCCGAACTTTTGCCAAAGCATTTCGAAACGATTTCAAAACCGCAGGTAGAAGTGTTAGCGAGCGGTAAACGGTCGTTTTTTCACCGTGAGCGGTGCAAAAACGTTTTACTGTTTGAATCAACGAAAGCAACCACTTCTGTGGTGATATAGTGGCAACAACACGTCACGTGGTTACTACCAGTTTAGAAACCACTGGTCTTCAAAGAACGCTTTCTAAGAAGCTTTAAGGGCGAGCGCCCGCTGGCTTCCGAAAATCATCGGACTCAGATTGTACACACCTTCGGAAGGGAAATTTGAATGGTTGGCTTTATTCTTACCGGTCATGGACAGTTCGCACCCGGCCTTGCAAGCGCTATCGCTATGGTTGCTGGCGACCAGCCTGCTTTTACCGTCGTTCCTTTTGAGGGCGACCAGGCCGCATCCTACGGTGAGGATCTCCGCGTCGCCATTACCGCCATGCGCGAGGAGTGCGATGGCGTGCTCGTCTTTACCGACCTGCTTGGCGGCACCCCGTTCAACCAGTCGATGATGATTGCCCAGGATGTCGATAACGTCGAGGTTCTGACTGGCACCAACCTTCCCATGGTTATTGAGCTTCTGTTCCTCCGCGGCAATGCCACGCTCGCCGAGCTTGGCGAGCAGGCCGTGACCGTTGGCCAGACGGGCGTCACCGCCCAGACGGTCGCATCCGTTGCCGACTCCGAGGAAGAGGATATCTTCGGCGACGAGGACGGCATCTAATGGCCGATTTCGGAGCCAACGTCCTGAGCTCCTCGGTCGCCCTTTTAGGCCTGCTTGTCATCATGGGCTTGATTTACACCATCTGGTCGCAAATCAACATGAAGAAGAAGCAGAAGTACTTCAAGGAGCTGCACACCGAGCTCAAGCCGGGTCAGGAGGTTCTTTTCGCCGGCGGTATCTACGGAACCGTCAAAGGCATCGAAGGCGAGAAGGTCCAGATCAAAGTCCGATCCGGAGCCGTCGTAGATGTTTCGCGTTACGCGATTCAGGAGATCAAGTAACTGTCGTCAGCAAATATCGAAAGGAAGCTGATCAACATGGCAGAACCCAACATTCTTCTTACCCGCATCGATAACCGACTGGTTCATGGTCAGGTTGCCACCCAGTGGAACTCCACTCTGGGCTCCAACCTCATCCTCGTCGCCAACGACGACGTGGCGTCCAACACCATGCGCCAGAACCTCATGAAGATGGCCGCTCCCGCCGGCGTCGCTACGCGTTTCTTCTCCCTGCAGAAGACCATCGACGTCATTGGCAAGGCGAGCCCGCGCCAGAAGATCTTCATCGTGGCCGAAACACCGGAAGACGTGCTTACGCTCGTCAAGGGCGGTGTGCCTATAAAGAAGGTAAACATCGGCAACATGCACATGTCGGAAGGAAAGCGCCAAGTCGCCACCTCCGTCGCAGTTAACGACGAGGATGTCGCTGCGTTTAAAGAGCTGCAGGAATTGGGGGTGGAGTTGGAGATCAGGCGCGTTCCGAGCACGCCTGTTGAGGACACGAGCAAGCTCTTCTCGTAATCCTCGTGATCCACGTTGTCAGGAGTGAAACCCTGACGTTCTGTACGTGATATCCAAAGTGCGTACATACATTTTGAAAGGAGGAGCAAGATGGAATACTCGATCATCCAGATCGCTCTGGTCTTCGTTGTTACGTTCATCGCGGCAATCGACCAGTTTGACTTCCTCGAGTCTCTCTATCAGCCCATCGTCACCGGCGCCGTCATCGGTCTTATCCTTGGCGACCTCAACACCGGTCTTCTCGTGGGTGGTACCTATCAGCTCATGACGATCGGCAACATGCCGATCGGAGGCGCTCAGCCGCCTAACGCCGTCATCGGCGGCATCATGGCAGCCATTCTCGCTATCGCCACGGGCCTCGAGCCCAACGCGGCAGTCGGCCTCGCCATTCCGTTCGCTCTGCTTGGCCAGCTTGGCGTTACCCTGGTCTTCACGCTTATGTCCCCGCTTATGTCCACGGCCGATAACATGGCTCACAACGCGGACACCAAGGGCATCGAGCGCCTGAACTACTTCGCCATGGCTCTGCTCGGCCTGATCTTCGCTGTCGTCGTCACCCTGTTCTTCATCGCTGGCGCTACCATTGGTCAGACCATCGCTTCTGCCATCCCGACTTGGCTGCAGACCGGTCTGTCCGCTGCAGGCGGCATGATGCGCTTCGTCGGCTTCGCCGTCCTGCTCAAGGTTATGATGAACCGCGATATGTGGGGCTTCTTCCTCATGGGCTTTGGCCTCGCGCTCATCACCGTTGCCAACGATTCGCTGGCAACCCCTGCTCTGCTCATCCTCGCTCTCATCGGCTTCGGCATCGCTTTCTGGGACTTCCAGCAGCAGACCGAGCTGAAGGGTGCAGCTGTTTCTGACGGAGGTGACTTCGAAGATGGCATCTAATGAGTATGTGATCCCGGAGCACTACGAGGATCTCACTCCTGCTCCGCAGCTCGACCAGAAGACCCTCAACAAGATGGCTTGGCGCTCCTGCTTCCTGCAGGCCTCGTTCAACTACGAGCGTATGCAGGCCGCTGGCTGGCTCTACTCCATCATCCCCGGTCTGGAGAAGATCCACACCAACAAGAACGACCTCGCGGCTTCCATGAGCCACAACCTGGAGTTCTTCAACACCCACCCGTTCCTCGTCACCTTTGTTATGGGCATCGTGCTTTCGCTCGAGCAGAACAAGGTTGACATCCCCACGATCCGCGCCGTCCGCGTCGCCGCAATGGGCCCGCTCGGTGGCATCGGTGACGCCCTGTTCTGGCTGACGCTCGTGCCTATCACGGCCGGCATCACCTCCAACATGGCCATCAACGGCAACGCCGCTGCGCCGATCATCTTCCTGGTGATCTTCAACGCCGTCCAGTTCGCTCTGCGTTTCTGGCTCATGAACTGGTCCTACAAGCTTGGCACCAGCGCTATTGACGCTCTGACCGCCAACATGCAGGCCTTCACGCGTGCCGCTTCCATCATGGGCGTCTTCGTCGTCGGTTGCCTGGTCGTCACCATGGGTGGCACCCAGATCAACCTCCAGATCCCCAACGGCACCACCCGCGGTCTCTCCGCTACTACCGTGATTGTCTCCGAGAAGGAGGCCGAGAACTTTACCGGTATGGAGGGCATCGATACCGAGACCGCTGAGGCCGGTACCATCGCCATGACCGATAAGGACGGCAACGCCCTTACCGCTTCCGATGCCGACGGCAACGCTGTCGAGTGCGGCGTCACCGATCTGGGCAACGGCATGGAGTCCGTGACCTACGGCACCGTTACCGAGGATCCGGTCAACTTCTCTGTTGCCGACACCCTCAACACCATCGTCCCGAAGCTCGTCCCGCTTATGCTTACGCTGCTGCTTTACTACATGTTCGCTAAGCACAGCTGGACCCCGACCAAGGGCATTCTCCTGCTCTTCGTCCTTGGCATCCTGGGCGCTGGCCCGCTTGGTCTCTGGCCGAGCATCTGGTAAGGCTCTAGCTTGAGGGGTGTGTCCCTACGCGGCTCACACCCCGACCCCTTAAGCCATGTGTATGTTAAAAGCCGCGTGCTCGAAAGAGCGCGCGGCTTTTGTTTTCTTGATGATTCGGGTGTGGCAGACAGATAATGCTAAACACCCTAGGTAGTTAGCCGAATTCGAGCAAAAGGGAGGATAGGATGGCGATCGGAGCGCGTAAGCAACCGCTGTACGATCAGCTGGTCGATATTCTGACCGAAAAGATCGACCATGAATATCGCGCCGGTGACATGATTCCTTCCGAGCGCGAACTTTCGGAGCGCTATGGTCTCTCGCGCACTACGGTACGCCTGGCTCTGCAGGAACTGGAGCGTTTAGGACTGGTGGTTCGGCAGCACGGTCGCGGTACCTTTGTGACCGACCGTTCGGCAAAAGCAACCAATCTTATGCAGTCCTACAGCTTTACCGAGCAGATGCGCGCGATGGGTCGCGACCCCGAGACCACGATTCTCGAGTTTCGCGAGATGGAGGCCGATAAGAATCTGGCCGAGCATATGGGATTGCGTATCGGTGATCGCATTTTTAAGCTTAAGCGCCTTCGTTCTGCCGATAACATGCCCATGATGGTCGAACGCAGCTATCTACCGGTTCGTCAATTTCTGTCCCTAAAGCGACCGCTGCTGGAGCGTAAGCCGCTTTACGATGTGATTGAGCAAGACTTTCAGCAAAAGATACGCGTGGCCGAAGAGGAGTTCTATGCGAGCATAGCCCGCCCCACCGACGCCCACCTTTTGGGAATTGTCGAGGGCTCGCCTGTGCTCGATTTGGTCAGGACTACGTATAACGAGTCAAACGAGGTTGTGGAGTACACACTCTCGGTTGCTCGTGCCGATCAGTTTAAATACAAGGTTTACCACCAGCGTAGCAACTAGTGTCCGCATCGTTTCCATATGATGATTCTTTGCATTTAACTGGTTACTACCAGATAACCAACCGAAGTGTATAATTGCACGTCAGAGGATTACTTCTAGAGAGAGGTATTAAAAATGTTCGAGAAGAGTGTCGAGGAGCTCACCGAGCTCGGCGCCCAGATCACCACGGCCGAGATTGCTCAGCAGCCCGAGCTTTGGCGTGATACGCTCAACATCTATCGCGAGAACAAGGAGGCCATCGAGGCCTTCCTGGCCGAGGCTCGCGCTATGGGCGAGGGCCGTCTGTCCGTTGTCTTCACCGGTGCCGGTACGTCCGACTATGTTGGCGATACCTGCGCCCCGTACCTGCGTCACGCTGGCAACACTGATCTCTACGACTTTAAGCCCATCGCCACGACCGACATCGTGAGCGCTCCGCGCGACTTCCTGCGCGCCGAGGATCCCACGCTCGTGGTTTCCTTTGCCCGCTCTGGCAACAGCCCCGAGAGCCTTGCCGCCGTTGCCGTTGCCAAGGAGCTCGTCCACAACGTCAAGTTCCTCAACATCACTTGCGCTCCCGAGGGCAAGCTCGCCGTCGAGTCTGCCGATGATCCCAACGCGCTGACGCTGCTCATTCCGCGCGCCAACGACAAGGGCTTCGCCATGACCGGTTCTTATTCCTGCATGACCCTGCTCTCCACCCTTATTTTCGACACTGCCTCTGACGAGCAGAAGGCCGAGTGGGTCGAGACCATCGCCAAGATGGGCGAGGAGGTTATCGCTCGCGAGTCCGAGGTCGCCGATTACCTCGCTGGCGACTTCAACCGCGTGACCTACTTGGGTTCTGGCTCCTTCGGTGGCCTTGCCCAGGAGAGCCAGCTCAAGATCCTTGAGCTCGCTCACGGTCTGGTCGCTACTTCTTACGACACCTCCATGGGCTATCGTCACGGACCTAAGTCCTTCGTCGACGATAAGACGCTCGTCTTCGTGTTCGTCAATAACGACGCCTACACCCGTCAGTACGACATCGACATCCTCAACGAGATCGGTGGCGACGAGATCGCTCAGCACACCATCGCCGTTCAGCAGGAAGGTGCCACCGTCTATGAGGGTGAGTCCTTCACCTTTAAGGGCTACGAGGCACTTCCCGAGGGCTACCTTGCTCTGCCGTTCGTGATGTTTGCCCAGGCTATCAGCCTGCTCAACTCCGTGCGCGTGGGCAACACGCCCGATACGCCGAGCCCCACCGGCACGGTCAACCGCGTGGTTAAGGGCGTGACGATTCACCCCTTCACCGCTTAATCGCGTCCCCCTGTAAGGGCGCCCGTCCGCTCATAACGGCGGGCGGGCGCTTTTTGTTTTACGTGTGCTGGGTATAAGCATCACCACAGTCAACTGCTTTAGAAGCAAGGAGTGCATATGAGCACGTACGCAATTAAGGCTGACAAGTTCTTCTTGCCGGCAGGCCCGCAACTGGGCGGCTATCTTATGGTCGAGGATGGCGTCTTTGGCGCCTGGCAGGCCGACGAGCCCTCTTGCGAGATTAAGGACTACACGGGATCGTGGATCGCACCGGGTATGGTCGATACTCACATCCACGGCTTCTACAACCACTCAACTACCGATAACGATCCCGAGGGCATCGATATCAGCTCGACCGAGCTCGCCCGTCGCGGTACCACCAGCTGGCTGCCCACGACGTTCACCGATGGCGTCGAGCAGATCAAGGACGCCTGCGCCGCCATCGCTCAGGCGGACGAGGGTCGCGGCCCCGACTTCTGCGGTGCTCGCATTCAGGGCATCTACCTGGAGGGCCCCTTCTTTACCATGAAGCATGTGGGCGCGCAGAACCCCGCTTACCTGATCGATCCCTCCGAGGAGGTCTTCGACCAGTGGCAGGAGGCTGCGGGTGGTCGCATCGTTAAGAGCGCCATGGCGGCCGAGCGCGACGGTGCCGCTGCTTATGCGGCTGCTCTGAATGCCAAGGGTGTGGTGACCAGCATCGGTCACTCCGACGCCACCTACGATGAGTGCATCGCCGCCATCAACGCCGGTGCCAGCTGCTTTACGCATACCTATAACGGCCAGCGCGGGCTGCATCACCGCGAGCCCGGTGTCGTGGGTGCTGCCATGTCCACGCCTGAGACCTACGCCGAGATCATCTGTGACGGCAAGCACGTTAACCCTGCCGCCATCAAGGCGCTGCTGCAGGCAAAGGGCTGGCAACACACGGTGCTCATCACTGACTGTCTGGGCTGCGGCGGCATGCCCGAGGGCAGCTACACCAGTGGTGGCATGGATGTCATCATGAAGGACAACCTGTGCTGGCTCGCCGACGGCAAGAGCATTGCCGGCTCGGTGCTCACGCTTGCCCAGGGCGTCAAGAACATCGTCGACTGGGGCATCGCCAGCGCCGATATCGCCATTCGCATGGCAACCGAGGTGCCGGCACGCTCCGCGCACATCGAGGATAAGTGCGGCAGCATCATGCCGGGTCGCGACGCCGACTTTGTCGTGTTCGACCATGAGCTCACCCTCGTCGAGACGTATGTTGGCGGCCAGAGCGTCGGCAACGCCTTTACCGAGTAACGATAGAAAAAGACGGCGGGCCCGAATCTGCTCGGACCCGCCGTATGGGTTAAACGCTCAAAAGCACCTTCACAGTTACAGCTTGTTAGCGATCTTCTTTGCCGTGCGCTTAACGCCGGCCACCAGACCTCCCGCAGGATGCTCCTTCTCGTATGCTAGGCGCTTTTCGCGCTTGGCGTACTCTTCGACGATGATGTCGCCATACTCGTCTTCGATCTTGTCGAAGAAGTCGACGGCGCCCTTAATTTCCTCAGCGGTTGGGTGTCCCTTTTGGACACCGCCGGTGAGTTTGAACGGCCCCCACGTATCAAAGCCGGGGCAGCCGTAGACACCCATAAAGATGGCCTGCCTCATGCGGCAGATGCCATCGATATCCTTGCCGTACCACTTGTTTTTGCCGCCATAGGTCATAAGGCCAAACACCTTGTCCTGCGGCTGCAGCACGTTCGTGAGCACGCGTGCCATGTCCTTGTCGATCTCGGAGTAATAGATGCCCGTGGCGACACCGATCAGATGGTATTCGTGCAGGTCGGGATACTCGTTTTTACCGAGCGTCTTTACATCGAGGGTATCGATCTCGGGGTGCGCTTCAACGATGGCGTCCACGAGCTTTTTCGTATTGCCGTGGTGGCGCGAGGCGTAGAGGATGATGGTTCGCATAAGAAGGCCTTTCAGCTGTAATGACGTCAATGTCTGTATGGTACCCCGTTGCATGGCTGGGATACCGGACGCATCGATGAACGTGCGGGTTTGTCCTTCGGTCAGGGCCGAGACAGGTACTTGCGAGCAAAAGCAGTTGTTCGAAAGGATGGGCAATGGAATACGCTCTCTCCAACGATTCGATTTCTATTAAGGTGTCCACGGCTGGTGGTTCGTTTACCTCGATTGAGGCTGGAGGTCGCGAGTACTTGTGGCAGGGCGATCCCGCCGTGTGGTCCGGCCAAGCACCGATTTGCTTCCCGATTTGCGGAGGCTTGCGCGACAACAGCGCCATGACGTTTGCCGGGCATCATGTAAAGCTCGCTCGCCACGGGTTTGCGCGCAAGCAGGAGTGGAAGCTGCTGAGCCAAGGCGAGAACGAGCTGGCGATGTGCCTGGCTTCGGAGGATAACGCCGCGCTGCTGAGCGATTATCCGTACCCGTTTAAGCTTGTCGCTCGTTATACGCTCGAGGCCGCTGCCGTGCGCGTTTCCTATGAGGTGACCAACGAGGGAACCGAGGACATGCCGTTCTTTATCGGCGGTCATCCCGGCTTTAGGTGTCCGCTCGATGAGGGCGAGGCCTATACGGACTACGAGTTGCGCTTTGAGAAAGACGAGGCTGCGGAGCTTTGCACCGCCGTACCCTCGACCGGATTGATTGATGTGGCTAACCGCTCCAAGAACCCTATGGTGGGAAAGACGCTACCCCTGTCGCATGAGCTCTTCGATTTTGCGGAGACCATCTTTGACGTGCTCGAGAGCCGTCAGGTCACGCTTTCCAAAAAGGGCGAGGACAAGGGCGTCCGCCTGAGCTTTGAGGACTTCCCATATCTCATTGTGTGGAGCAAGCCCGAGGGCGATTTTGTGGCGGTTGAGCCTTGGGGCGGTCTTTCGACCTGTTCCGATGAGGACGACGTGCTTGAGCATAAGCGCGGCTGCCTTGTCGCCAAGCCCAAGGAGACCGTCGTTCGCTCGTTCACGATTGAGATTCTGTAATTCCGTTTTGTCGACTCGTATCGCGAGGCACAAGGAGCCTGCGAGATAAGGAGCTAAAAATGATCCTCACCGTTACGATGAACCCGTCTGTCGATACGCGCTATCAGCTCGATGAGCTCGTTATCGACGACGTCAACCGTGTGACGCCCGAAAAGACCGCCGGCGGCAAGGGCCTCAACGTGGCCCGTGTCCTTGGTCAGTTGGGCGACGACGTTGTGGCAACCGGCCTGCTTGGTGGCCATATGGGCGCCTATATGGCCGAGCTCATGGACGCTAACGGCATTAAGAATGATTTTGTGCCCATCAAGGGCGAGACTCGCATTTGCCTCAACATCCTCCACGCCGGCAACCAGACCGAGCTGCTCGAGAGCGGTCCGACAATTGCCCCCGAGGAGCTCGATGCCTTTACTGCCAAGTTTACCGAGCTTGCGGGCAAGGCCGACGTCGTCACCATCTCGGGTTCGCTGCCCCGCGGTGTCGAGGCAGACTACTATGCCAAGATAACGGGCATTGCCGAGAACGCCGGTGCCAAGGTACTGCTCGATACTTCGGGTGCTTCGCTCGAGGCCGCCCTTAAGTCCGAAATTAAGCCCGAGCTGGTCAAGCCTAACCTGACCGAGATCAACGGCCTTCTGGGTACGAGCTTTACCACCGACGATGTGGACGAGCTCCGCGCCGCGCTCGCCTCTGATGCCCGCTTCTCCGATATCCCCTGGGTCGTCGTGTCCATGGGTGCTGCCGGCTCCGTTGGCTTCCACAATGGCCGTGCGTTCCGCGCAAAGACGCCCGACATCCCTGCCGTTAACGCCACGGGCTCTGGTGACTCCACTATCGCTGGCTTCGCGCATGCCATTGCTGCTGGCGCGGACGACGAGACGGTGCTGCGTACCGCCAACACCTGCGGCAAGCTCAATGCCATGGATCCCATGACCGGCCATCTGGTCATGGACCGTTGGGACGAGGTCTACAACGGCGTTGTCGTGACCGAGCTGTAAAAGCCTGGGCGTCGGCCCCGGCATTGCTTGCTAGCTCATGTCGACGACAAGTGCGGTAGCATTATGCTGGGGCGCGACGCCGAGTTTGTCGTGTTCAATCCCGACCTTACCCTGGTCGAGACGTATGTGGGCGGCAACAGCGTCGGTAACGCGTTTATCGAGTAGCCGCCAAGGAAACGATCCGAGAGGGGATTTAGATGATTTACGGTGCACTGGGTGATATCGAGGAGTACCGCGGAATGCTCAAGGGCCTCGACGTGCTGATCGACTGGCTCGAGGAGAACGACCCGGCGGAGCTCGAGGTCGGCAGCCATCCGATTCTGGGCGACAAGGTCTTTGCGAACGTCATGGCTCCCACGACGCGTCCTGAGGCCGAGGCTCACTATGAGACGCATCAGCGCTATCACGACCTGCAGATCGACGTCGAGGGCCGCGAGGCCTTTAAGGTCGCTACGGGTAGCCTGACACTGGTCCAGGAGTTTGACGAGAAGGACGACTACGATCTGGTCGATTCCGACGCTTCGATTGCCGGCGATCTTGCTGACGATAAGTTTGCGCTGTTTGTTGCCGGCGAGCCTCATATGCCCACGCTCGAGTTCCCGGGCGATGGCGCGCAGCCGGTCAAGAAGATCTGCTTTAAGCTGCTTGCAGATGCTTACTGGGAGGAGTAACGCGCTGCTCGGCTGAGCTGTTCGTATGCTGGCGTGATTCCATTGAGGAGCGCGCCTGAGCCCCGTTAATCGCGGTTCCCTTGGGGATTGCGGTTGGCGGGGCTTTTTTGTTGAGTAGGGGAGTTGCCGGCGGCGTTTTGCTTGGATTTATTTGCGAAGAACATCGGCTAGCCGCAGGATTGAAATCATCGACCGATAAGTGAGTTCCACTTTTTCGCCCGCAAGCAGTCGTTTCGAGCCAATCTTATCTAGCCCCACAAGCCGAGAAAACAGCGGGCCGCTCATCGTGCCATCGTCAATTGATTCCCTTATGGTCTTCAAAACGTCCGTATCATGAAGCGATGCCGAGCTGTAGGGGGCAACACGAGCGGAACTCTCAATTAGCGACGAGACAAAAGGATGGAGATGCTTTGGACATAGTCCATCAAACACCACATCCCCATTGTCGTTCGAGCCGACCAGGCGCCAAGTATAATGATCGACCCAGTCATCTCCGTCATATATGGCGTCCATGAGCAACTTCCCGTCTAGAGAGAGAAGCCTATTTGGACATCGGGGCGCAAGACCGCAATCCATATCGGGCCTGCAGCAGCTCCAACCCAACGCACCACATAGGTTCCCTTTCGTACATGTGTATCAATCTGCCCCGAAATGCCGGTGAATGCAATTCCAGACCCGTTTGTCGGATAGCAATCGACGTATTTTTTGTTTTCCGCTCACAACCTTGTATAGATATATCGTTCCAGCAAAAGAGAAGGTATCGTGACTATTTTAGATCTATATGGCCAATTCGAGCCCTCGCCATGGCAATTGTTGCAGCTGGGTTTCTTTTCATTAAAATTTCACTTTGGTAAATCCCCGCCCCTAAGCATTAAACCCGAAGTCCACCGAGTGGGCGAATTCCGGCGGATGTGCGCCTGAAATCGGTAACAAAAAAAGCCGCCCGAAGGCGGCTATCTTGTGCAATGGAGCCAGCGACCGGGCTCGAACCGGTGACCCCCGCTTTACGAGAGCGGTGCTCTACCAACTGAGCTACGCTGGCGGCCATGTGGTGACGCAACTGAGACGTCAACGGCTGTCTATGATACGGGACATCGCACATCCGCGCAAGTGTTCTGACGGCTTTTCTCACTTTAAATGCACTAATATTGGAGACGTGATGTCTTGCTCTTACGGGTCTCAAGCAGAATGGGGCAGTGATGGCTCAACCCAAGATTCTTCTCACACGCATCGATGATCGGTTTATTTACGGGCAAGACGTTGAGCTGTGGAATGAGGCGGTTGGTTCCAACCTCGTCCTGATCGTTAACGACGAGATTGCGGCGGATTCACGCAAGTGGGCGCCTATGAGGGTCGCGGCGCCCGAGGGCGTGTGGACACGGTTTTTCTCGGTGCAAAGGACCGTCGACATCATTCATACCGCAACGCCGCGCCAATTGATTCTGATCATGGTGGCCTCACCCGCCGAAGCGCTCGCGCTGGTTAAGGGTGGTGTGCCGATCACCAAGATCAGCATCGGCCATATGCAGGCAGGGGAGGGCAAGCGCCCCATAACGCCCGCAGTCGCCGTAGACGACACAGACGTCACTGCCCTCAAAGAGCTGCAAAAGCTCGGCATAGAACTAGAAATCCGCTACCTCCCCAGCTCCAACTCCGACCCCATTCAACTAGTCATCCAAGAACGTCCTCAATGACTAGGTAGAAAAACGCCCGTCGGCGGTGTGCCGGCGGGCGCTGTTGTGCGATATGTTGCGCTGTGGGCTTAGTGCCTCATAAAGTGGTATTCGATCACATTGCTGTAGGGGTGACCCGGGCCCACAATGCCCTGCGGGAACAGCGGCTGGTGCGGTGTGTCGGGGTACATCTCTGCCTCGAGGGCAAAGCCGGCACCCCAGCCATAGTTGGCGTCATCCTTGGCGTGCTCGTCGTCCAGCCAGTTGCCGGTGTAGAGCTGTACGCCCGGGGCGGTGGTGTAGTAGTCCAGCTCACGACCGGTCCACATCTCCTCGACGTGCATCGCGCGGCGCAGGTTGCGGCCGTACTGATAGCCATCGATGCACAGGCAGTGGTCGTAGCCGCGTGCCTGCTTAATCTGGGGATCGTCGGCCTCCATGCCAGGCGCGACGGGGCGCAGCTCACGGAAGTCAAACGGCGTGCCCTCGACCGGAGCGATCTCGCCGGTGGGGATATTCTGCTCGTTGATGGGCAGGTAGTGGGCAGCGTTGGCAACAAAGAAGTGCTCGCAGTCCATGCCGGCGTTATGGCCGGCAAGGTTAAAGTACGTGTGGTTGGTCATGGACACGTAAGTGGCGCGGTCGCTCTCGCAGCCATACTCGACACGAAAGACGCCGGTGCGCGTCACGGTAAACACGGCCGTAAAGGTGCGGTTGCCGGGAAGGCCCAGCTCACCGTCCTCAAGCGAGGTGGTCATGCGCACGGCATTGTGGACCTCGTCGAGCTCAACGTCCCACACGCGCTTGTGCAGGCCGTGCTCAAGATCGCTGTGCTGGTTGTTGACGCCCTCGTTGGCCGGCATATGCCAGTCCGTGCCGGCGATGGTGATCGTGGCACCCGCAGTGCGGTTGGCCACGGGGCCGATGGTCGCGCCAAAGCAGGCGGGGTTGTCAAAGTAATCCTCGAGCTTATCGAAGCCCAGCACCACATCGCGCACGTTGCCGGGAATGTCGGGCACGTCGATACCAAGCACGGTGGCGCCATAGTCCATAATGCGAACGCAGATCTCGGGCCCGTTGAGGGTGTAACGATGAACGGGGGTACCGCACGGCGCGGTGCCGAAAAGCTCGGAAGTGATCATTTGGTTCCTAACATCGAGGTATTTCCGACAAACTGTAGCGCGAACAGGCGAGATTATCACTACACCCCACTAAAGCAGGGGGTATTTTTCTCAAAAAAGTGATGATTGGAGCTGTGCGGGCGTTCATTTTTGACGCGAACGAGTCTGATACAATTTGTTCGTTACTGTTTGAATGATATGCGCGCAAAGAACGGCGAGGATTCATCGTGATTAAGGCAGAGCGACAGGATAAGGTTCGTCAGCTGCTCGATGAGCAGGGCACGGTCTCGGTCAAGGAGATTTCGGATGCGTTAGGTGTCTCGGATATGACGATCCGCCGTGACCTTGAGGAGCTTGCGAGCCTGGGCGAGATCGAGCGCGTGCACGGCGGAGCCCGCAGTGCGCAGAGCCGTCCACACGCTATGCTGCGCCATGAGTATTCGCACAGCGAAAAGCGCACAAAGCATGCCGAGGAAAAGTTGCAGATTGCGCGCCGTTCTGTGGAGCTTATCGAGGAAGGCTCGACCATCTTTTTGGGCACGGGCACCACGGTTGAGCAGATGGCCTCGAAGCTGCCGGCGTTTCGCCTGCGCATTGTGACCAATTCGCTTTCGGTGTTTAACCTGCTCGAGGCGCGCGAAGACTGCGAACTGTGCCTGGTGGGCGGCGTGTACCGCCGCCGCACTGCCGCCTTTGTGGGCCCCACGGCCGAGGACACCTTGCGCGCACTGGGGATCGACGCAGCCTTTATCGGCGCAAACGGCATTTTGGACGGCGACGTGTCTACGTCTAACATGGAAGAGGGCCGCATCCAGCAGCTCGCCTTTAGCAAGGCCGACTCGCGCTATCTGATCGCCGATTCCAGCAAGATTGGCAAGCGCGACTTCTACACCTTCTGCCGTCTGGACAGCCTGGACGCCGTGGTGTGCGAGCCGGGCATCGCCGCCGAAGATCGTGCCGCCATCGAGGAGCATACGCAGGTCATTTGCTAGCTAGCGCTACGGGATTGCCAACGGGCGATGCGGGAGGACTTTTACCTCCTGTCATTGTGGAAACCAGCGCGTCAGCGCTACGCGATATGACGCGCAAATGAGGACTCCACTATCAAATCGTCTCAACCTGTGACATCTAGACGTCCAAAACCGGTCTTAGTGTTACAGATTGAGACAATTCGGTGGGGTCTACCTTGTTTGTCTCGATCTGTAACGGTTAGGACTTAAAAACTCGGCTACGTGTTACAGATCGAGACAAAAGAAAAAGAACATTAGGACTTGAAAATAAAGTTTTGATAAGGGACCCGCCCAGTTAAGACGGTGCGGCAGACAATTGAGATTAGTTTGCCTCCGGAGTCGTAAGCATAATGAGTCAGTTCGATGACCGGAAGTTTTGCAACACCATAATTACTGGCTTCGGAATCGCTAAGCTGACGTGCTCTATAGCTTTCCCTAACAGATTGGATAGACTTGGACAAGTCGTCCATGATTCTGCTAAATGCCTGAAAATCTAACTGGTTATTCGGAACGCGCGACTTTGAAATGAAAAACGTATCAGCGCCTATGAAGCTGCCTTCAAGTTCGTAGGTCAATTCAAGACGCTGAATTTCATCGCGACTTTGACATCCAAATTGTTGGAGCATCATTACGGAAATTGGACGACCTGATGTGAGGCCGCCGAAATGTTTGGTGATGGCATCCGGATCAACGCCATCGCAATGGCTTGCAAAGTCAAAGTCTAAAAGTGAATTGAGCTCGCTAACGCGTTTCGGTGCAACAAACGATCCCTTACCTTGGATTCGATAGATACTTCCACGACGCTCCAGCTCACTCATGGCAAGTCGGACGGTTGTTCTGCTTACGGCGTATTCGTCGCAGAGTTCCATTTCTGTTGGAAGTTTATCGTCTGCTTGATATTCATCGACGATCTGCTTGAGCAGCGCGTCGGTGAGCTGTAAATAGAGTGGCCGTTTTTCGTGTGTATCGAGCATTAGAGCCTCAGTTTGCATGTTGGTTATACCTGATGGTTGCCTCAGTCGGGATGTAACGTGGGCAAGGTAACCTTAACGTATCACAGAGCGGCTCAGCATGACGATCTGATGCCTGTATCCACGAAGGGCTTGTCCGAGCGTGAAGATATTCTGGGGCAGGCAAATACCGTTCATGGAGTCCCCGATATGTTGGAGGTCAGCGCCGGCTGCTTTTGCTGCAAGGCCTATTTTCTTAATGGTCTCGCTGTCGCAGGAGTCTTGACTCGTCCCGTTCGCCGCCATGACGAGAACCTTCTCTTCAATTGACTTGCCTACGTTGTGGGATCGTACAAAGTCTACGATGGCGCGCAGGTCTGCTTCTTGGAAGCAAGGGACGGTGTAGGGGGCTGGCACGAGAAGGATATCGACGCCGAGGTCAACAAACTTGCGCGCAATTTCGAGCGTCATGACAGGTTCCGCAACGCCCGCTCCATGCATTTTTCCGGCTATGACCAGGCCATTGAAATGCTCTTTGGAGAGTTTAATCGAATGGGCGATTGCATCGTTGGAGACGCCGGTTCCAGGGTTGCCCGTCAGGCAGATAAAATCAAATCCGAGTTCGTTAGCCTTTTCTAAGGTCTTGGGAGAGACGCGACGACCCATGGGGATTTCCGTTCGGGATTCAGACATCTCTGCCTCGTTATCAACTGGCTCCAGATTGACGCCAATGGGCCTTCCGCATGCTCGCTTCACCCAAGTGACCGGGTTTTCATTGAGATCATCTGGAATACCGGCAATAACTGGATCGAACACATCGAGCGCGTTAAACAGAAGCAGGTCGGCACCTGCGGCACGTTCGATTTCTGCATTAGTAACGCCGCCGAGAAATTGGGAAGAGGGTACGTTTTCCGCCATGATGGTACGTCCCTCGGAAGCCAGAATTGCCTGTTTTAGATCCATGGGTGACGTGGCGGCAAAATCGGATGCGGACATGTTCAGTAATCGTTTGGGCATTGTTACTTCCTTTGACTAGAACGACAGGCTTGTGACATTGTCTCTAATATTGTTACAACAATATATTCAATATGTTATATCCAATCGGTGAACGGTTGCAAACTTATTGTACTGCTCGGAAAAAATAGCCATTAGCTGGGAAAACCTTAAATTAATCAACTACCGTTCACCGAATAAGTATTTGAATTCTTGACATATCGACAAAGCGGAAAAAGAATTGGTTATGACAAATCGCGCAAATGATATTACATTTCGCACAAGAACGTATTCACTTACATAAGTGGATACAAACGGGGACGACGACGGTTGAGTCCGGATAAATCGTTGTGTGCCCGGGAATCATGAAAGGATGTGTTATGGACGCTATCGTCAAATTCCTTGAAAAACACCAGCCCCTCTTCGACAAAATCTCGAGGAACATTTATCTGGTGGCGATTAAGGATGGCTTTCTCTCGAATATGCCAATTGTGCTGTTCTCGAGCCTGTTCCTTCTTCTTTCGACGCTCCCTGCCTATGTAGGCATCGCGCTTCCGTCTGAGGTGCTGGATTTCTTCAATAAAATCTATGCATATACCATGGGACTTCTTGGCATTATGGTGGCCGGCACCACGGCGAGCTCACTTGCCATGTCGATGAACCGTCGCATGCCTTCGGGTAAATCTCTCAACCCCACCTCGTGCATGGTTTGTGCCATGTGCGGCATGCTCTTGCTATCGGTGACAAACGATGTTGTCTCGATTGGCGGAGCAGATACATCTGTTTTTGAAACCGGCTATATGGGAACCAAGGGTTTTCTCGCTGCGTTCGTAGCCGCATTCTTGACCGTTAATATCTATAAGGTGTGCATTAGCCATAATGTGACGATCAAGCTTCCCAAAGAGGTCCCTGGCTCTATTGCGCAGAGTTTTCGCGATATCTTTGCATTTGGGTTTTCGATCCTTGCGTGCGCTTTTATCGATCTTGCGAGCCGCAAGCTGCTTGCTGTGCCGTTCGCCAATTTGGTATCCGCTCTCATCTCGCCGCTGTTCTCCGCGGTCGACACCTATCCTGGCATGGCGCTTATCGAAGGCGCGGTCGCACTTTTCCAATTTATGGGTATCCACGGTGCTTCGGTTGTCATGAGTCCGATCAATGCTGCGCTCTACGGCAATACCGTTACCAATCTTGAGGTTTTCCAAGCAGGTGGACACCCGTCAATTGCTCTCACGCAGGACTTTACAAGCTTCATCGGCGGTCTGGGCGGTTCTGGCTGCACGTTCATCGTTCCTATTATCCTGATCATGTTTATGCGCTCCAAGCAGCTTAAAGCCATGGGCAAGGCATCGATTATCCCGGTGATTTTTGGAGTTAACGAGCCCGTTCTCTTCGGTATGCCGATCGTTCTCAATCCCTATATGTTCGTGCCCTTCCTAGCGGCTCCTATGGTCAACGCCATAATCGGTAAGTTTTTCATTGACGTAATTGGAATGAACGCCCCCATGTATACCATGCCGTGGGCGCTTCCCGGCCCAATTGGTGCGTTCCTCACCACGGGTCTCGATCTGCGTTCTCTCGTATTGATGGCAGTGCTGTTGGTCGTTGACTTTGTGATTTACTATCCGTTCTGCAAGGCGTATGACCATCAGCTTTGTTTGGAAGAGTCTGCAAAGGAGACTGCAGGAACCTCGGATGCAGATGCTATTGCCGCACAGGAAAATGTCGCAAAAGCTCTCGAGGCGGTAAAGGACAAGGCGGAGCAGATCCGCGTGCTTGTGCTTTGCCAGGGTGCCGGCACCTCGACTCTCTTGGCAAATGCTCTTCGCGAAGGTGCCGCTGCTAAGGGTATCGATCTGGTTTCTCAGTCCGGCGCGTACGGAAGCCACTATGAGACAATGGATCAGTACAACGTGATTGTTCTGGCGCCCCAGGCACGCATGTACTATGACGCTATGAAGGCCGATACCGATCGCCTTGGAATTAAACTGCTCACCACAAGGGGCAAGCAGTATATCGACCTTACCAACGATCCCGAAGGTGCAATTGACTGGATCGTTCAGGAGCTGGCCAAATAGTAGATGCACTTCGTCGTTGATCCGTCGGTGTATGGTACGGCCCCGCAGCTTATTGAGCTGCGGGGCCGTATTTCGTTGAGTAGCTAATTGAGACAATGAGCGCA
>USKV01000003.1 GCA_900555355.1 uncultured Collinsella sp. | reverse complement strand
GCTCTGCCGCGCTTGCCGTATTGATGTTTACTAGGCCTGTTGCGCCACTCACGCCCGATGATGTGGAAGCCCCACCATCAACACCGACTTCCGCAATGGACGCCTGCTGCTCCCCTACCGTTGGAACATGGATTTTTTGTCCATCAGTGACCTTAGATGCCCGATTAAGCCCCGTAACGTCAGCCTCGGGCGCCAGCCCGCCGGCGGCATCGATCGCCTGGGATACCCGTGCCCCATCTTTGAGTCTGTATACACCGGGCGACACAACGGCGCCATCGACATCGACATAGACCTCTGCCGCGGCAGAAGCCTTAGTCGAAGAGCCTTCGGATGTCTTTCCGCTCGAGGCATCGCCGGATCCCGGCTCCACCAACGAGCCCGAACCGTCAGTGTGCTCAAACGACACGCCGCCGGCACCGCCGCCAAGGTTCGCCATCGCCAGTCCACTCGCCATCGCAATGACGACCAGTATCGCCATCACCACTGCCTTATGACCGAGCAGCTTGTCCGCCAAGCGGTCCATCCGTTTGACCCGTTCGTGTTGTTCGCGCTGCGCCATAGCAAAACCTCCCAACAACATCGTGTCAGGAAAGGAGTTCCGCAACAGCCACGCTCCAAAACCGGTTTTAGCGGTCAAACCAAAAACCGACCAAAACCTTGCACAAATCTGTCCATTTATTCAGCCACACGTCAGCAAATGAACACTTAGCCGCAAAATGCCCAGATAGAAAAAGACCGACGATGCAAGCGCATCGTCGGTCTATGCACAAAATTACTCGTGATCTTGGTAAATCTCACGCGGAGCAAGCTCCGAATGTTTGCGTTTTAAGGTCTTAGGGGCCTTATACGTGTTGCTCTCGAAGTCGATGTACTCGGTCTGCTTGAGCAGGCGCTCGATCATCTCCTCATGATCGAACAACTCCCAGGCCTCATGCACGGCATCGAGTTTAGCGTGCGTCTCGGGACGGCGCGGCATAAACAGCGTGCAGCAGTCGGGCGCTGCCTCAGTAGATATATCGAACGTGCCGATCTCCTGAGCGCGCGCAATGATCTCCTGCTTGTCGGACCCGATGAGCGGACGGAACACGGGAATCTTCACGGCCTCGTTGACGGCCATGATGTTCTCAAGCGTTTGGGAGGCAACCTGCCCAAGCGATTCGCCCGTAACGATGGCCTTGGCGCCCTCGATATGCGCAATGCGCTCGGCAACCGAATACATGATGCGGCGATACATGATCACGCGCAGGTTGCTGGGGCAGGTGACGGAAATCTCACGCTGGCAATCGCCAAACGGCACCACGTACAGGCGGCCAATCTGGACACCCGGCTCAAGCGCACGGATGATGTCCTGCACCAAATACTCGCTCGTATCGGGAGTCTGCGGACGACCGGAGAAATGTACCGGCACGCACACCGCACCGCGACGCGCGAGCATCCAGGTCGCCACCGGAGAATCGATGCCCGACGACAGAAGCGTCACGACCTTGCCGGCAGAACCCACCGGCAGACCGCCCACGCCGCGCTCGGAGCGCGCGTACACGTAAACGCTACCCTGTACCACCAGTACGTGCACCATCGCATCGGGGTCGTGCATTTGAACCTTTTTATCGGGAAAGGCCTCGCACAGCACCTCGCCCACCTGACGGTTGATGTCAATCGAGGTGAGCTCATAGTCGGTATTGGAGCGCTTGGCGTGCACCTTAAAAGAATCGAAGGAACCAAACTCGCGCAGCGCCTTCACGGCGGCGGCGCAGTACTCCTGCGGGTGGCGGTTGGTGTGATACGCCAAAGACACACGGGCAACGCCGGGAACGGTGCGAATGACACGCGCCGCCTCATCGGCCTGATGCTCGTTAAAGGTCACGAGGATATAACCGGAAATTCGAGACACGGCGTTCACGGAAAAGGCGGCCAAAGCCGCCTTAATGTTATCCATGAGGATATGCTCAAAATGTGCGCGGTTCTTACCCTTCAGTCCAACCTCGTGATAGTGGACCAGGCAGACGCGAGCCGCCATTTAGGCTTCAGCAACCTTATGGCCGAGCGCCTTCTCGTAACGGGCCTCGTCGTAAGAGATGTCGCCGTCGACAATCTCGTCCATAGCCATCGAGATGGTATCGGCACCGGAAAGCCCGATGGTGATGTCATCGACATCCTGGACGGCAAGCACGCGGTTGTGCTGGCCACGCAGCATGCTATTGATGTCGCAGGCGCGCTTGGAGGCAAGCGAAGCAAGCAGGAAGCGGTTGTGATCGGTCTTCTCCAGAAGATCGTCAATGCAAGGCTTTACAACGGACACGGACCTCAGATCCTTTCATGCATATCGAGAACGCGAACGAGCTCATCGGTCGCGCGGTCGAGATCGTCATTTACCACGACGTCGTCGTAGCGGTCGGCAAGGGCAAGCTCATCGGCGGCGTTTGCCATACGCAGCTCAATCGTCTCGGGCGTCTCGGTACCGCGACCGACTAGACGCTCGCGGAGCACCTCAAGCGAAGGCGGCTTGATAAAGATCAGCACGGCCTCGGGGAAACGCTCCTTCACCTGCAGGGCGCCCTGGACATCGATCTCCAAAATCAGAGACGCGCCCGAGGCGAGCTTGGATGTGACCTCGCTCACCAACGTGCCGTAGCAGTTACCGTGGACCTCGGCCCACTCAACAAACTCACCGTTTGCCACGCGGCGGTCGAACTCCTCGCGCGTCAGAAAAAAGTAGTTGACGCCGTCGACCTCACCTTTGCGTGGTGCTCGCGTGGTAGCCGAAACCGTCAGGCCCAGGTTCGAGCGGCGCTCGCGCACACGAGTGACGAGCGTACCCTTCCCTGCGCCTGACGGTCCAGAAATCACAAAGAGCTTGGAATCCTGAGCGCTCACTTATTTGGTCAGCTGCTCGAGGAGCTGCTCGCGCTGACGGACGCCGAGGCCCTGGACGCGACGGGTAGCGGAGATACCGAGCTCCTCCATGATCTTGGCGGCCTTGGCCTTGCCATAACCAGGGAGAGACTCGATGAGGGTGGAAACCTTCATGCGGGAAGCAATGGGGTCATCGGAGTTGAGCACGGACTCGAGGGACTTCTCGCCCTTCTTAATCTGCTCACGGAGCTCTGCGCGAGCGTGACGTGCGGCGGCAGCCTTCTCAAGAGCCTGCTTACGCTGCTCATCGGTAAGCTGAGGGAGTGCCATTCGTACCTCCAAATAGTTGGGTTATATCTGATTCAATATTTGGCATTTTAGCACGTAAAACGTACAAAATGCCCAATCGCGGCTCCATAGGTTAGACGATACCCGCAAAAAGTGCAATATACTGCGCCCAAAGTTAAGCCCCTGACCTGCGATTCCACACAAAGGATGGGAAAGTTTACGCAGGCACAGGGGCTATTTTGTGCTAATGAGACCCAAAAGTGGTGACTTAGGGGAATCTTTTACGCGATGTTTTAGACCAGCTCGGCGACAATGGCGTCAAAGGCGGCAACCGGATCGTCGGCGCCGGTGATGGGACGGCCCACCACAATGTGGCTTGCGCCACGCTCGATAGCCTGGGAAGGCGTCGCCACGCGGGACTGGTCGCCTAAGGCGGCACCCACCGGACGCACACCCGGAGTCACGATCAGGGCATCAGGACCCAGCAGCTCACGCATGTCGTGAGCCTCCATCGGCGAGCACACGATGCCATCGATGCCGTTGGCCTGAGCGAGCTTTGCCAGGCGGGCGGCCTCCTCGGCCACCGGCGACTCGACGCCAATCTCGCTCAAGGCATCCTGATTCATGCTCGTGAGCACGGTGATGGCGACGAGCTTGGCGCGGTCCTCGCGCGCCTCCTCGGCACCCTCGCGGCAGGCAGCGAGCATGGCGCCCGAACCCAAGCCGTGAACCGAGAGCAGGTCGGCACCGGCAAGCGAGGCCGAACGGGCGGCACCGCGAACCTGATGCGGAATATCATGGAACTTAAGGTCAAGGAAGACCTTAAAGCCCAGGTCCTTAAAGGTCTTGACGATCTCGGGGCCCTCAGCGTAATAGAGCGTCATACCAACCTTAAGCCAGGCGGCATGGCCCGAAAGCTCGTGGGCAAGCTCGAGCGCACGCTCGCGGTCGCAGTCGAGAGCGACGATTACGCGGTCGCGGGCATCGGTCTCTAGCATTCGAAAGCACCTACCAGCTCGTTGATGTCCTTCACGCCCTGGGACTCGGCCCAGGCCTCGAGCTCGCGCGCAATCTTAATCGAGGCGCACGGATCGACGAAGTTGGCCATACCGACCGATACGCAGGTGGCGCCGGCCAGGATAAACTCGGCCGCATCCTCGCCGGTCATGACACCGCCGACGCCGTTGATGGGGATATCGACGGCTTGGGCAACCTCCCAGACCATGCGCACGGCGATGTGGTGGCACAGCGGGCCCGAAAGGCCGCCCTTGGGCTTGGCCACGCGGGACTTGCGGGTATGGACGTCGATGGCCATGCCCTGAATGGAGTTGATGACCGAAAGGCCGTCGGCGCCGGCAGCCTCGAGGGCCTTGGCAATCTCGGCGACGTTGACCGGCGCCATCTTCACGAACAGCGGCTTATCGGTCACCTTGCGGCAGGCAGCCATAACGGATGAGGCGCCCTCGGGCGTAGAGCCCATGGCGGCACCGCCGGCGGCGATATTGGGGCAGCTCACGTTGATCTCGTAGCCGGCAGCCCAGGGGCACAGCTCGACATACATCTCGAGCGCGCGGACAAACTCGTCAACGGAGTGGCCGGCAACCTGACAGATGACCTGGCAGCCGTCCTTGGACAGCTGTTCGAGCCACGGACCGGACTCGCGGGCAAAGGCGGCCACGCCGGGGTTCTGAAGACCCACGGAGTTGATCATACCGCCGGGAATCTCGGCCATGCGGGGCGCGGGATTTCCGGGCCAGGGCTCGGCAGCGCAACCCTTGGTGGTGATGGCGCCCAGCTGGGAAACATCAAAGAAGTTCTGGAACTGCCAACCGTAGCCAAAGGTACCGGCTGCGGTGTTGATGGGGTTCTGCATCTTGACGCCGCCGAAATCGACGGCCATGTTCACGGTACCCACTAGAAGACCACCACCTTGGAAGCATCGAACACGGGGCCGCACATGCAAGCACCCTTCATACCGTCGACCGTCTCGACATTGCAGGTGTTGCAGGCGCCAAAGCCACAGCTCATCATGCGCTCAAGCGACACCTCGCAGTACGCACCGGCCTCGGCGGCAGCGGCGGCGACTTTCTTCATCATGACGGCGGGGTGCAAAAACCGTGCGAGCCCAGCGAGCCGTCGTCGGTGCACACGTTGACCGTGGCGCCCAGCGCGCGGAACTCATCGACACCCACGGCCTTGGAAGCGGTGCCAAAGCCCAGGCACACGTCGACATCCACGCCCTGCTCGGCAAGCATGCCAGCGAGGCAGAGCACGGGCGGAACACCGATGCCACCGGCGACGAGCAGGGCCTTCCTGGTGCCCTCGGGTACCATCCAGCCACGGCCACCGGGGCCCAGCAGGTTAGAGGTGGAGCCAGGGCCCATCTGGGACAAACGACGGGTATCGTCGCCCACGACGGCGTACCACAGCTCGACGGTGCCGGCCTCGGCGTCGGCGCGATAGAAGCTCAAGGGCACGCGAAGCAGCGAGGAGGCATCGCCGGGCACGGCGATGTTCACAAACTGACCGGGCTTGAGCGCACTTGCAAGCTTGGGGGCCGAAATAACGAGCGAGAAGATGCCGTCGGCGATCTCCTGGTTCGAGACGACCTCGAAGTCGTGCATGCGTGCAGTGGAAGGTGTGGGCATAGACGCTCCAATCCCCCATGCGATTGCATGGTCAAAACGAACAGAAAGCGCGGCACCGCAAGGGCACCGCGCACAAAAGCGATAAGGCTATGCTAGCAGATGCAGCCGTCGGCAAGCGTCTGCTTACCGCCGACAAACACATCGGTGGCACGACCGGTGAGCGTGCAGCCGGCAAAACCGGAGTTCTCGGCGCGCGACTCGTAACCGTCCTCGCCAACCGTCCAGGTTGCGGAGGGGTCGAACACGGTCAGGTCGGCAACGGAGCCCGCCTTGACCTGAACCTGGTCGAGGCCCAGAATCTCACGAGGCTTGATAGCCATGAGCTCAACCATGCGGCCCACGCTCATCTTGCCCGTGTTGACCAGCTCGGTGAGTACGAGCGACAGGGAGGTCTCGAGGCCGATCATGCCAAAGGGCGCAAGCTCGAACTCGCGGGCCTTCTCCCACGGGGTGTGGGGAGCGTGATCGGTGACGATAGCGTCGACGGTGCCGTCGATGACGCCCTGACGGATGGCCTCGGCATCTTCCTCGGTACGCAGCGGCGGATTGACCTTGAGCGAGGTGTTGTAGGTCTCGTCCAGGTCGTTCTCGGTCAGGAACATGTGGTGCGGGGTGGCCTCGCAGGTAACCTGAACGCCAGCGGCCTTACCGGCACGCACGATCTCCAGACCATGGGCGGTGGAGATGTGCTGGATGTGCAGCTTGGCACCGGTCAGCTTGGCGATCTCGATGTCGCGGGCGATCTGGAGCTCCTCGCCGGCAGCCGGCCAGCCCTCGAGAGCCAGACGGGTCGAGACCTTGCCCTCGTTGATCTGGCCGTGGCCGACCAGGTCCTCGTCCTGGCAGTGGCTCATAAAGACCTTGCCGAACATCTTGCCGTAGTCCATGCAGCGACGGAGCATGCCCGCGCCCTGCACGCCGCGACCGTCGTCGGTGAAGGCGACGGCGCCGTGGGCGACCATATCGCCCATCTCGGACATGGCCTCGCCCTTAAGACCGCGGGTCATGGCGCCCGACGGATAGACGCGGCAGTGACCGACCTCGGCAGCGCGGGACTTGACGAACTCCACGACAGTGCCGTTATCGGTGACGGGATCGGTGTTGGGCATGGCGCACACGCCGGTAAAGCCGCCCTTGGCAGCTGCGCGGGTGCCGCTCTCGATGTCCTCTTTGACCTCGTAGCCGGGCTCGCGAAGGTGAACGTGCATATCCACCAGGCCAGGGACGAGGTACTTGCCGGAAAGGTCGCGGACCTCGGCTCCCTCGACGGCGAGATTCTCGCCGACCTCGGCGATCTTGTCGCCGTCAATCAGGACGTCAACGACACCGTCAAGCTCGACGGACGGGTCGACGACGTGGGCATTCTTAAGAAGCAAGGCCATTATCGGCACCTCCAAGCAGCAGATACAGGATAGCCATACGCACGCAGATACCGGCGTAGACCTGCTCCAGGATGACGGAGCGTTGCGGGTGGTCGGCCATATAGGAGTCGAACTCGACGCCGCGGTTGATGGGGCCCGGGTGGCAGATGATCGCATCGGGCTTCATGAGCTTCTCGCGGTCCTTGGTCAGACCGAAGAGCTTGTGGTACTCACGAATGGTCGGGAACGGGGCACCCTCGAGGCGCTCCTGCTGCACGCGCAGCATGTAGACGACGTCCAGCTCGGGCAGGACGGAATCGAGGTCGCTCGTCACGTGGTCGCAGCCCAGGACCTCGGGCGCCGGCGGCAACAGCGTGCCGGGGGCGACGGCGTAGGTCTCGCAGCCCATGATCTTAAGGGCGGGAATCAGCGAGCCGCAGACGCGGGAGTGCGCGATATCGCCGACGACAGCGACCTTCAGACCGTGGAAGTCACCCTTGTGCTCCCAGATGGTGTACAGGTCGAGCAGGGCCTGCGTGGGATGGTTGTGCTTGCCGTCGCCGGCGCAGATGACGCTCGCGGGCGAGTTCTGCGTGACGATGTAGGGAGCACCGGCGTGCTTATCGCGCACGACGATGCAGTCGATCTTGTAGGCGTTGAGGGTCTCGACGGTGTCGACGAGGCTCTCGCCCTTGACCGTGGAGGTCGAGGAGCCGCCAAAGTTGAGGCTGTCGGCCGAAAGACGCTTCTCGGCGAGCTCGAAGGAGCTACGGGTGCGCGTCGAGGGCTCGTTGAACATGTTGACGATGGTCTTACCCTTGAGCGTGGGGACCTTCTTGATCGCACGCTCGTTGACCTCAGAGAACGCCTTGGCGGTCTCGAGGATGAGCTTGATGTCCTCTTCGGAGTACTCGGTAATGTCGATCAGGTGCTTATGGTTGAACGCCACGGTACTACTCACCTCCCAGCGGCGCGGAGCCCACGTGGGAACCCGGCGCGACGTCGTTAATCTCGACGGCGGTGTGGCCGTCGACTTCCTTCATATATAGGTGCACGTTCTCCTCATGCGACGAGGGAACGTTCTTGCCGACAAAGTCCGGCGAGATGGGGAGCTCGCGGTGACCGCGGTCAACGAGAACTGCCAGCTCAATACGGCTCGGACGGCCCAGGTCCATGACGGCGTCCAGAGCAGCGCGGATGGTACGACCCGTGTACAGGATGTCGTCCACCAGCACGACGCGCTTGCCGTCGACGCTAAAGGGAATGTTGGTGGCGTGGATCGCGGGAGCGAAATTGGTCGCATAGTCATCGCGGTAGAAGCTGATGTCCAGGCTGCCGAGCGGAACTTCGACGCCCTCGATCTCCTTGATCTCCTCGGCGAGCTTCTTTGCCAGAAGGTCGCCGCGCGTGACGATGCCGACCAGAGCGAGGTCTTCACAGCCCTCGTTGCGCTCGAGAATCTCGTGCGCGATGCGGGTCATCGCTCGATTGACGGCGGTCTCGTCCATGATGACCGCCTTGGGGGAAGTCGTGCCCATCGATCTCCTTCCTCACATGTCTTGACTGCTGACACAGTCAAAAAAATAGATGCCCGACCGCTTAAAGCGGACCAGACACCCACAGGAAAGGCTGCTCGCATGGCAGCTATGTAATTCCATGTGGGTATCTCGTACCCCTTTAATGGTCAAGGGATAGTGTAGCCAACCTCGAGCTTAATTGCGAGCGTAAATACAGAGCAATCCGTAAACGGAGCCCAATGCTCCATAAACCTATATATATTTGTGGGACGAGCTTGAAAACGCACGCACGAGCTGGCATAATCCCCTCTGCTGCACGCAAATCGGATCTACGTCCAGGGCCGTGGCGTGGGCACTATCGCCAAAAGAGGAATATCTCTGTGTAGATTGCGCACAGGGAGCGACTTCTGTGCTATAGTTCAGGCTTGTTTGTTAACGCGACATGTTCGTTTGTCGCCCAAGGAGGGTCAGTTATGTCCAAAGTTTGCGAAGTTTGCGGTAAGCACCCCGTTGCCGGTCGCTCCATCAGCCACTCTCACCGCGTCACCAACCGTAAGTTCCGCCCCAACATCCAGCGCGTCTACGTCGTCGTCGATGGTCACCGTCGCAAGATGAACGTTTGCTCCACCTGCCTCAAGTCTGGCAAGGTTGCGCGCTCCTAAATAAGGTCTTACCAACAAGTACCTCGGACTCTCCGGGTCAAAGACCTCGCGTTCATACAGAACTTACCAAAGGCGTCCTCCCCTACGGAGGGCGCTTTTTTGTGCTCATTGGGCGCTCATTGGGGACAGACTTAGATGAGTGCTTTCACGCATTGGGGACAGACATGACGTACACATGCGGCGCCATGATCAGGTCCTGCCCAGCCTCACGCAGCCTCCTTCCAGCCTGCAGTGGCCTTGGTCACGCTTGTAGCGCCGATACCGGTGATACGGGCAATTTGCTTGACCGTGAGATGTGCCCGCCTGAGCCTCAGCAGACACGCATCACGCTCGAGTCGCGGCAGGGCCTTGAGCAGCGCAGGATCTATGCTCGACAGGACTTCGCGCGCAACGGCAAGGGCGTCCTCATCGGGGATCCGCCGGCGTGGAAGAACCTCTACTGACCAGATGCGCCCGGCAACTTTCTCGAGATGCTTGCAATAGCAACGGGAGCCTCCGACAATATCGAGCATGGGGGCCGCATCACAGATGACAAAGGGATCGTAGCCCAGCTGGTATGCCTTATAGCTTGACCAACGGTACGCCTCGAGCGAGTCGAGCGCGCCTTTCACGGGATTGAGATGAATATAGTCGAGCAGCTGCACCGCCTGCGTGTCCGACTCAACCGCGACCCGCGAATAGCGATTATCAAACAGATGCCCCGTTCTTCCCGTTTTCCCATTGAAATACTTAGCATATGCCGTCAATGCGCACTGCATCGCCTTTGAAAGATTGTCGAACGGATCATCAACCATCAAATGAAAGTGGTTGTCCATAAGGCACCAAGCCAAAACCGCCACTTCATGGCGCGCAAACCTGTCCGAGATATCCGATAGGAAACGATAGCGGTCGGAGTCATCTTCAAAAATAATCTGCTTGGAGTTGCCACGGTCAAAAACGTGGTAGTAGCCGGTGAGCGAAACGGCGCGGGCGCATCGGGGCATAATCTCTCCTTTCAAAAACTGAACAGGCAACACCTAAAAGGAGAGAAGGAACGCGAAATGCTGAGCCTGTAACCTATTTATATCCAATGAGCGGCAAAAACAGGTCCAGAACGGCAAAATGGCAAAACGATGTCTGTCCCAAATGAGTGAAAGCACTCATGTAAGTCTGTCCCCAATGAGTGGGGCGATGCAGCAGGCAGATAGTTTTAGTTAAAGCGTTTCAGTTTATTGAAGCGTTTTAGTGTGCCTTTTACAGGAATCTTACCGTTCGCCGAATAATTTCTTGCTATCATGCAAGGCGTAGGGTAAATCTCCGATCGCAAGGAGACACAAATGGTGAAAAAGTCACCGGAAAACACTACTCCCGCAATTGTGGACAACGTAGAGGCGCTTGAGGCCAAGCTCGCTCAGATGCGAGAGGCCCAGGCGCTTTTTGCTACGTACACGCAGGAGCAGGTCGACAAGATCTTCTATGAGGCCGCCATGGCCGCCAACAAGGCTCGTATCCCGTTGGCGAAGATGGCCATCGAGGAGACCGGCCGCGGCGTTCTTGAGGACAAGGTCATCAAGAACCACTACGCCGCAGAGTACATCTACAACGCTTACAAGAACACCAAGACCTGTGGTGTCCTGGAGCGCGACGAGGCTTACGGCATCACCAAGATCGCCGAGCCCATCGGCATCGTGGGCGCCGTCATCCCGACGACCAACCCCACCTCCACCGCGATCTTCAAGACGCTGATCTGCCTGAAGACCCGCAACGCCATCATCATCTCCCCGCACCCGGCTGCCGCCAAGTGCACCATCGCCGCCGCCAAGCTCGTGCTTGACGCCGCCGTCAAGGCCGGCGCCCCCGAGGGCATCATCGGCTGGGTCGATGTCCCCTCCATCGAGCTGACTAACATGGTCATGCGCGACGTCGACATCATCCTCGCAACCGGTGGCCCGGGCATGGTCAAGGCCGCTTACTCCTCGGGCAAGCCCGCCCTGGGCGTTGGCGCCGGTAACACCCCGGTCGTCATCGACGACACCGCCGACGTGCTGCTCGCCGTCAACTCCATCATCCACTCCAAGACCTTCGACAACGGCATGATCTGCGCTTCCGAGCAGTCCGTGACCGTAATCGACAGCATCTATGACCAGGTTAAGGCCGAGTTCCAGAAGCGCGGCTGCTACTTCGTCAAGCAGGGTGCCGAGATGGAGGCCCTGCGTGCCGCCATGTTCAAGAACGGCGCTCTCGATCACCGCATCCCCGGCATGGCCGCTGCCAAGATCGCCGAGCTCGCCGGCATCGAGGTTCCCGCCAAGACCAAGATCCTGATCGCCGAGGTCACCTCCACCGACCCCGCCAAGGAGGAGTTCTCCCACGAGAAGCTCTCCCCGGTCCTGGCCATGTACCACGCCAAGGACTTCCAGGAGGCCGTCGACAAGGCCGAGCACCTCGTGCTCGCCGGTGGCCCGGGCCACACCGCCTCTCTGTACGTGCACCCCGCCCAGGCCGAGAAGATCAGCCTGTTCGAGCACGTCATGAAGGCCTGCCGTATCGTCATCAACACCCCGTCCTCGCACGGCGGCATCGGTGACCTGTACAACTTTGGCATGAAGCCGTCTCTGACCCTGGGCTGCGGCTCCTGGGGCGGCAACTCCGTCTCCGAGAACGTTGGGGTGAAGCACTTGATCAACGTTAAGACTGTGGCCGAGCGCCGTGAGAACATGCTGTGGTTCCGCGCTCCCGAGAAGGTCTACTTCAAGAAGGGTTCCACGCCCGTCGCCCTCGACGAGCTGGGCAACGTCATGGGCAAGAAGCGCGCCTTCATCGTCACCGACCAGTTCCTCTTCAAGAATGGCAACACCCGCGCCATCGAGGCCAAGCTCGACGAGATGGGCATCGCCCACGACTGCTTCTACGACGTCGAGCCCGATCCGTCGCTGCAGTGCGCACGTCGCGGCGCCAAGCAGATGGCTCTCTTTGAGCCGGACGTCATCATCGCCGTCGGCGGTGGCTCCGCTATGGACGCCGGCAAGATCATGTGGATGATGTACGAGCACCCCGAGTGCAAGTTTGAGGACATGGCCATGGACTTCATGGACATCCGCAAGCGTATCTTCACCTTCCCCGAGATGGGCAAGAAGGCCTACTTCGTCGCCGTCCCGACCTCCTCGGGTACCGGCTCCGAGTGCACGCCGTTCGCCATCATCACCGACAAGGAGACCGGCATCAAGTGGCCGCTCGCCGACTACGCGCTGCTCCCCAACATGGCTATCGTCGACGCCGACAACTGCATGACCGCCCCGCGCGGCCTGACCGCTGCCTCCGGCATCGACGTCATGACCCACGCCATCGAGTCCTACGTCTCCATCATGGCTTCCGACTACACCAAGGGCCTCTCCGAGCGCGCTGCCAAGCTCGTCTTCGAGAACCTGCCCTCCAGCTTCACGAACGGCGCCAAGGACCCGCACGCCCGCGAGGAGATGCACAACGCCTCCTGCATGGCCGGTATGGCCTTCGCCAACGCCTTCCTGGGCCTCAACCACTCCATGGCCCACAAGCTCGGCGCTTTCCATCACCTGCCCCACGGCCTCGCAAACGCTGTCATCCTGACCCGCGTCATGCGCTACAACGCCGCCGAGGCTCCCGTCAAGATGGGTACCTTCTCCCAGTATCCTTACCCCAACGCGCTGCACAACTACGCCGAGATGGCCAAGTACTGCGGCATCGAGGGCAAGGACGACAAGGAGGTCTTCGAGAACTTCATCACGAAGCTCGAAGAGCTCAAGGACTTCATCGGCGTCAAGAAGACCATCGCTGACTACGGTGTTGACGAGCAGTACTTCCTCGACACCCTCGACGAAATGACCGAGCAGGCATTCAACGACCAGTGCACCGGCGCCAACCCGCGCTACCCGCTCATGAGCGAGATCAAGGAGCTCTACCTGGACGCCTACTACGGCCGCGAGCCCCAGGATTACGCCGTCTGCTAGTTTTAGCACGGTTTTTAACGGCGGGGGTGCACGGGTGTTTCACACACCCCCGCCGTCGCTTCTATCGCATCGTTGAAAGGATGCAACCATGCTGCTACCCGATTCCAAGACCGAGCTCGTCCGCCGTGGCAACAAGGTCGTTTACGACCTGGGCGACAAGATCGTCAAGGTCTTTAACGAGACCAAGCCTGTCTCCGACGTGTTCAACGAGGCTTTGAATCTTGCCCGCATCAATGAGTGCGGCATCCGCAGCCCCAAGGCGCTCGAGGTTTCCCAGCTCGAGAACGCCAACGGCTGGGCGCTCGTGACCGAGAAGGTTCCGGGCACCACCCTTGCCGAGAAGATGACTGCCGAGCCCCAGCGCTTTGGTGAGTACCTCGAGATGTTCGTCGACCTCCAGATCGAGATCCACGGCTACACCTCCCCGCTGCTCAACCGTCAGCGCGACAAGTTCGCCCGCATGATCGACAGCCTTGATCAGCTCAATGCCACCACGCGCTACAACCTTCAGGAGCGTCTGGACGGCATGACCAAGGAGTTCAAGGTCTGCCACGGCGACTTCAACCCCTCCAACGTCATCGTCGGCGACGACGGCCAGCTCTATGTGTGCGACTGGGCACACGCCACCCAGGGCTCCCCTGCTGCCGACGTTGCCACCACCTACCTGCTCTTCGCCCTCAACAGCAAGGATCAGGCTGAGGCCTACCTGGAGCTCTACTGCGACCGCGCCGACATGCCGATGCAGGTCGTGCGTCAGTGGACGAGCATCGTCGCCGCTTCCGAGCTCGCTCGTAAGCGCAACGTGAACGATGAGTTCCTGAAGAACTGGATCGACGTCGTCGATTATCAGTAATATCTGTGCGATTTATTTCGCATCGGAGGCACAAGGAAAACCCCGCAGCTCGCATGGGCTGTGGGGTTTTCCTTTTAGATATCGAGGATGCCACAAGATAAAAGGACGGCCCCGCATCTCCCCGATCTGGAGAAATGCGGGGCCGTCCCGTATATCGAACTACAAGCGAAATCGTCGATTAACGGCGTGCTGCCTTCACAAGCTCGGCGACCTTGGCGACGACCTCGTCGATCGCCACATCCTCGCGCTCACCCGTGGCACGGTCCTTGAGCTCAACGGTGCCATTCTTAAGGCCACGCTTACCCAGAACGACCTGATACGGGAAGCCCATAAGGTCGTTGTCGGCAAACTTAAAGCCGGGACGCTCGTCGCGGTCGTCGACGACAACCTCGATACCCTCGGCGCACAGGCCATCAACGATCTGCTCGCAGACGGTAGCGCACTCCTCCTTCTTGGGATCGAGCGGAATCACCGCGACCTCGTACGGGGCAACGGAGACCGGCCAGACGATACCGTGCTCGTCGTTGTGCTGCTCCACGACGGCAGCGAGCGAGCGGGACACACCAACGCCATAGCAGCCCATGATGAGCGGCTTCTCCTTGCCGTCCTCGTCCATAAAGGTGGCACCCATGGCCTCGGAATACTTGGTGCCCAGCTGGAAGACCTGAGAGACCTCGATGCCGCTGGCAGCGGAGAGCGGCTTGCCGCAGTGCGGGCAGGGGTCGCCGGCGACAACGGTGACCAGATCGGCCCACTCATCGACGGTAAAGTCGCGCTCGGGGCAGGCACCGGTAAAGTGATAATCGACCTCGTTGGCACCGCAGGCCCACTGCTTGGAATCGCGCAGGCTCTCGTCGCACACCAGACGAATGCCATCGGGCAGGTTAACCGGTCCGATAAAGCCCTTGTGCAGACCGTTCGCCTGAAGCTCCTCGTCGGTCATCATGCGATAGCCCTTGCCAAAGACGTGCTCGGCCTTGCAATCGTTGAGCTCGTGATCGCCCGGAACAATGGCCACGACCGGCTTGCCCTCGGCGTCGATGAGTGCCAGCGACTTGCGCGTGCCGTTCTCGGGGAACCCAAAGAACTTTGCAACGGCCTCAATGGTGCCCATGCCCGGAGTCTCAACCTTGGTGAGCGTACCGTCACCAGGACCCTCGGTCACGACGACCTTGGTGCTTGCCGCCTCGTCATCGGCAGCAAAGCCGCAATCGTCGCAGTAGACGAGCGAAGCCTCGCCGGCGTCGGCCAAAGCCATGTACTCGACGGAGGTATCGCCACCGATCTCACCGGAGTCGGCAACAACGGGCAGGGCCTTGATATAGCAGCGCTCGCAGATGTTAGCGTAGGCCTGCTTCATCTTGTCATACTCCTCCTGCAGGCTCTCCTGCGTGGCGGAGAAGCTGTAGGCGTCCTTCATGATGAACTCGCGACCGCGCATCAGGCCAAAGCGGGGGCGGAACTCGTCGCGGAACTTGTCCTGAATGTGGTACAGGTTGACGGGCAGCTGCTTGTAGGAGCGCAGCTCGTTGCGCACCAGGGCCGTGACGGTCTCCTCGTGCGTGGGGCCCAGGACGAACTCGCGACCATGACGGTCGTCAAAGCGCACAAGCTCCTTGCCATAGGCGTCGATGCGGCCGGACTCACGCCACAACTCGGCATCGACCATGATAGGCATCATAAGCTCCTGGGCGCCGGCAGCGTCCATCTCGTCGCGCACGATGTTCTCGATCTTACGGATCGAGCGCCAGGCAAGCGGCAGGTAGGAATACAGGCCGGCGGCCTCCTTGCGGATCATGCCGGCACGGAGCAGCAGACGGTGGCTGGCGAGCTCAGCGTCCGCCGGATCCTCTTTAAGCGTCGGCGCATAGAGCTTAGACATGTACATTGCTCGGGTCATTTATTTCTCCTCAATAAGTTTGTCGACCTCGGCCATCAGCGCGTCGACAATTTGGTCCTCAGCTACTTTACCAATGATCTGGCCATGCGAAAAGAGCAAGGCCTGACCACGTCCGCAAGCAACGCCCAGATCGGCATCAGAAGCCTCGCCGGGGCCATTAACGGCACATCCCATCACAGCGATCGAAAGCGGCGCGGCATAGCTCTTAAGCCGCTCGGTTACTTCCTCGGCGATAGGAATCAGGTTAACCTGGCAGCGCGCACACGTGGGGCACGAGACGATCTCGGGACCACGGCGACGCAGGCCCAGCGACTGCAGGATACCCCAGGCGACCGGCGGCTCCTCGACCGGATCGGCTGTGAGCGACACACGCATGGTGTCGCCAATGCCTTCGGAAAGCAAGATACCCAAGCCTACAGAGCTCTTGATGGTGCCCTGGAGCTTGGTCCCCGCCTCCGTCACGCCCAGGTGAAGCGGAACGTGGGGAATCTCACGCGACAGGGCTCGATAGGTATCAAGCGTCGTTTGCACGCTATGAGCCTTGGCCGAAAGCACAATGTTCGTAAAGCCGCGGTCCTCAAAGTGCTTGACGAAGCGCTCGCTCGACATCACGAGCTTCTCGGGCTGCGTAAGCTCGTCGCGCTCAGCGATATCCTGCTCGAGTGAGCCGGCGTTGACACCGATGCGAATCGCACAGCCCGCAGCGCCGGCGGCGTCGATGACGGAATCGACCTTAGCCCAATCGCCGATATTGCCGGGATTGATGCGAAGCTTGGCGGCACCAGCCTCGACGGCGCCGATGGCAAGCTTATGGTTAAAGTGAATATCGGCGACGATCGGCACCGGAGACTCGGCACAGATGGTGCGGAAACCCTCAAGCGCGGCCTCGGTGGGCACGCTCACACGCACGATATCGCAGCCAGCCTGCGCCAACGCGCACACTTGCGCAAGCGTTGCCTGGGCGTCAGCGGTATCGGTGCAGGTCATGGACTGAACCACGACCGGAGCGCCGCCACCGATCTGCACGCCGCCCACATGCACGGGGCACGTCAACTCGCGAGGCAAAGGATGGGATAAAGACAATCCAAACACTCCCCTACAGGATAAATCGAAGGACGTCGGAACGAAGCATATAGACAAACAGCAGCACAAAGAGCGCGATGCCCACATAACTCACAATCGTCTGGACCTTGAGCGGAAGCTCGCGGCCAACAATCTTTTGAATGATCTCGATGACCAGCTTGCCGCCATCGAGTGGTGGGATGGGCAGCAGGTTCATAAAGCCAAGCGAGAACGAAATGAGGGCGGCAAACGAAAGGAACGTGGCAGGGCCGGCAGCAGCAGCCTGTGAGGACATAACGCTAATGCCCACGATCGAAGAAGACTGATCGAGAATCTCCATCGTATGCTGCGGCTGGAGCAGGCGCATCACGCCCTCCGCTGTCTGCACGACATAGGAGAACGAAAGGCGAGCCGACATGATGGGGTCTAAACGGACCACCTGCGTAGAGGCATACACACCTAGGCGCTCGTCCTCTTTGAGCGCAACCGAGGTCGAATGCTGCTTGCCGTCGCGCTCATACTCAATGGCGATATCGTCCTTACCGGCGGCCTTGCCGATGGCATAGTAAACGTCCATCCAGGTAGAGCATGAGACGCCGTCAACCGAAAGGATCGCATCACCGGCCTCGATACCCGCCTTGGCGGCAATAGACCCCTCGTCAACCTGACCGATCACGTTGGTATCCATCGGCACGGTGACACCCGCAATAGAGTAGATGCTCATAAGCAGCAAAAAGCCCGTCAGGATATTGACGAGAATGCCCGCGAGCAGCATAAAGGCGCGCTTGAGAAAACCCTGGCCCAGATAGGTATGCGAACGCTCTTGCGCAAGGAACTCGGCTTCGCCGCACGGCAGCTCCCACACATCGCCCTCGGTAGTCGCATGCTCTCGATCGAAACGGCGGCCGTCAAAGGTGGTGTAGCCTGCCGCGTCTCGCGGCAGCGTCTGATACTTGGTGGGATAGTAGCTCGGCGAGGGCTTCTCCCCTTCCTCATACCAAGGCGCGATAGAGCCCCAACCCAAGAGCAAGGCGCATGCCTCGAGCACATCCTCCTCGGATAGCTCGAGCTCGGCGGCAAGGTCGGCCACGGTCACGCGACCATGACGATAGATAGCCGCGAGCACGCGATCAGCGCACGAGACGTCGGTCGGATCCATACCGCAGATGGCAGCGTAGCCACCCAGCAGCAGCGGGGTCACGCCAAACTTGGTTCCAATGCGACGCGACGTATAATGGATGTCAAAGCGGCACGGCAGGCCCAAAAAGAACTCGGTCACACGGACGCCGCAGGCACGTGCCGCCAAAAAGTGGCCGCCCTCGTGCAAAAACACGAGGACGGAAAGCATCAGTAGGCCCCAAAAGACCGATGAGAGAACGCTCAGAACAGTATCCATAAAACGAAAAAGCAATCCTTATGGGTTAGGAACGGGTTGCGGCGAGCACCTGCGCAGCCTTTTCACGCGCCCACGCATCGATGTCGCGAAGCTGCTCAAACGAATCGACCGCCTGCATATCGTGGGCATCCATGCAGGATTCCACAATGCGATCGATATCGGTGAAGCTGCAGCCATCGTGCAGGAAGGCATCGACGGCGACCTCGTTGGCGGCATTGAGCACGCACGGCATGGTGCCACCCGTCTTGCCGGCACGTTCGGCCAGTGCCAGACAGCGGAAGGTATCCATGTCGGCAGCATCAAACGTGAGCTGCCCCAGCTCGCGGAAATCGATACGAGGCGCCGGGGTATCCCAACGCTCGGGATACGAGAACGCGAACTGGATGGGAATACGCATGTCGGAAGCACCGAGATGCGCCATCACGGAGCCGTCGGCAAACTCGACCATAGAGTGAATCTTGGACTGACGCTGCACGACCACGTTAATGAAATCGAGGTCGCAGTTAAACAGATGCATGGCCTCAATTCGCTCCAGGCCCTTGTTCATGAGGGTGGCGGAGTCGATGGTGATCTTGGCGCCCATGGCCCACGTGGGATGCGCCAGGGCATCGGCACGCGTCACGCGATTGAGCTCGTCGCGCGTTCGGCCAAAGAACGGACCGCCCGAGCAGGTGAGCCAAATACAATGAGCCTCGCGCGGGTCCTCCCCCAGATAGCACTGGTAGATGGCGGAGTGTTCAGAGTCGACTGGAATAAGCTGGCCCGGTTGCGCCAACGGCATAAGCAAGTCGCCACCGACGACGAGGGACTCCTTGTTGGCAAGGGCAAGGCGCTTATTCGAGGTCAAGGCCGCATGGCTCGCCTCGAGACCGGCGGCGCCCACAATAGCAACGAGCACGCAGTCGACATCGTCGCGACGCGCGAGCTCGCAAACCGCCTGCGCGCCAACGCCGAGCTTCGTTCCCTCGGGCAACTCCTGCAGCACGGCGTCATCGCCATGAGCGACATCGGCCACGGCAACCGCCGGAACCGAGAACTCGCGGGCAGCGGCAACGAGCTCGGAGGTACTAGAGTTAACGGACAGCGCCGTCACCTGCAGGCGATCGGCATGCTGACGGCACACATCGAGTGCCTGGGTGCCGATGGAGCCCGTACAACCCAGGATGGCAACGCGAAGGCGTCCATCGGGGCCATACGTCGTTTGGAAGGACATTACAGCACGCCTCCGATCATCAAAAGCAGCTGAGCGGTAATGCAGCCAAAGATAAGCGAGTCGCTACGGTCGAGCATGCCGCCATGGCCCGGGATAAGGTTGCCGGAATCCTTGACGCCCACGCCACGCTTGATGCGCGACTCGATAAGGTCGCCGATAACGCCCAGGACGGACACGACCACGCCGCACAGCAGCGCATAGGGCAGGCTGAGCTTGTAGAAGTGCGTCGCCCACAGGATGAGCCAAATCAAAACCGAGCCCAGAATGCCGCCGACAAACCCCTCCCAGCTCTTTTTGGGAGAGATCTTGGGAACCATCTTGTGTTTGCCGATACGGCTACCCACGATGTAGGCAAACGAATCGGAGACCCAAAGGGACGCGCAAACGCCCACCGAAAGCAGGGCGCCGGCAAAACCGGGCACGGCATCGCGCAGCAGCACGATAGCCGACAGCATAAAGCCAGTGTAGATGGGACCCATGAGCGTTACGGCCACATCAGAAATGCGGGTACGCGGCGACCAGACACACCAAATGCCCACAGCGAGCATCAGGGCAAAAAGCAGGGCATTCAGCAACATCGAATCGCCCAACGCCGACAGCGGAAAGAGTACGGCGGCAGCGATACCCATGCGCTCGTTAGCCATCTTGCCATCGAGCCTTGTCATACGGAAAAACTCATAGCAGCACAGACCGCTCATGACAGAAACAAAGATGGCCGTGGGCACGATGCCCAAAACCAGGCACAGGATAAAGACAACGGCGTAGACGATACCGGCGGCGGCACGGGTAATAAAGCCCGCCAGCCACGAACCGGTGCCGCTCTTCGCTGCAGGCGCGCCAGCAGTGGCAGCTTTGCGCGCAGGCGTCTTGGGAGCAGATGCCTTGGGACGATCGGACACGATTAAGCCTCCTCGGTCTTGCTCAGTCCACCAAACCTACGGTCACGGCCCTGATAGGCCAAAATGGCGTCGACAAGGCCCCAACGATCAAAGTCGGGCCAATAGGTATCGGTGACGTAGAATTCGGAATAAGCCACCTGCCACAGCAGATAGTTCGAAAGGCGCAGCTCACCAGAAGTGCGAATCACAAGCTCAGGATCGGGAAGGCCGGCGGTATAGAGGTGGGAAGCCACCATGTCGTCATCAATTGCGGCAGGATCAATCTTACCGGCGGCAGCGTCGAGTGCGATCTGACGAACAGCGCGGGTAATCTCGGAACGCGCGCCGTAGTTGACAGCAAGCGCCAGCGTCATACCGGTGTGATCGGCGCACTCGGCAAGACCGCGTTCAAAAACGTCGCGGGTCTTCTTGGGCAGCGCGGAAATGTCACCCAAAAAGACAACGCGCACGTTTTCGCGCTTCAGAAGCGGCAGCTCGTCGATAAACGTCTTGGCAAACAGGTGCATCAAGACGTTGACCTCGTACTGCGGACGGTTCCAGTTTTCGGTAGAAAACGCATAGGCCGAAAGCACGTCGACGCCCAGACGCACGCAGGCAGTAATAATCTCGCGAAGGGAGACGATACCCGCCTTGTGGCCCTCAGTGCGCGCAAGACCGCGCGACGTGGCCCAACGACCGTTGCCGTCCATGATGCACGAGATATGGTGCGGAATGTTATTGAAGTCAAGGTCGGAAAAACCGACGCCCGCAGGGGCGTCGGCAAAGTACTCGACCAGTTTATGCTCGTCGTATTGCACCTTAGATCTCCATGACCTCGGCTTCTTTTTCCTTCAGAAGCTCCTCGACCTTGGCGACATACTCATCGGTGTGCTTCTGGACCTTGGCCTGCTCGCGACGGACATCGTCCTCGGTGAGCTCCTCATCGCGCTCGAGCTTGTTGTTGAAGTCGCGACGGATGTTACGGATAGACACCTTGGCCTGCTCGGCGTACTCGCGGCACTCCTTGACGAGCTCGCGACGGCGCTCCTCAGTGGGAGCCGGGAACGGAAGACGAACGACGGTGCCATCGGAGTTGGGGGTAATACCCAGATCGGAAGCGCCGATGGCCTTGACGATAGCATTGATGAGTGCCTTGTCCCACGGCTCGATGAGCAGCATGTGGGCCTCGGGGGTTTTGACGGCGGCAACCTGCGTGACCGGCGTGGGAACACCGTAATAATCAACGGTGATGTCGGACAGAATGTTGGCATTGGCGCGGCCGGTACGAACCTTGGAGAAGTTATGCTTGAGGGACTCGAGCGACTTGTCCATATGGGCGGTGATGTTCTCT
>USKV01000002.1 GCA_900555355.1 uncultured Collinsella sp. | reverse complement strand
CCGCCCTCGATCTTTCCCGGAGGCATCGAGATAAGACCCATGATGGTCATGGCGGTCACGGACTTACCGGAGCCGGACTCACCGACGACGCCCAGGGTCTCGCCGCGATCGAGCGTGTAGGAGACACCGTCGACAGCGCGAACAACGCCGTCCTCGGTGTGGAAATACATCTTAAGGTCATCGACCTCGAGCAGATGCTGGCCCTCGGGAACAGGCTGGTCCTTCAGGTCCACATAGTTCTTGTTCTTCTTCATCCTTATGCGTCCTTCATCTTGACGTCGAGGGCGTCGCGCAGACCGTCACCCAGCAGGGTGAAGGCGAGCACCGTCGAGAGAATTGCCAGACCGGGCATGATCATCATCCAGGGAGCAGTCAGAAGATACTGCTGACCGTCCTGAATCATGGAGCCCCACGAAGGCGTAGGCGGAATAACGCCCATGCCGAGGAAGGACAGAGCGGACTCGGTCAGAATGGCGCCACCAATGTTCATGGTCGCGTAGACCACGATGGAGGCGACGGAGTTCGGGAAGATGTGACGTACAACGATACGAGCATCAGATGCACCCATCGCGCGCGCAGCATCAACATAGTCGTTTTCCTTGACGGTCAAGATCGCAGAGCGGAAGACGCGCGCAATCGAAGGCCAGCCGAGAATACCGATGGCGATAAAGACGTTCTGAAGACCACGGCCGATAACGGCGATCATGGCGACAACGAACAGCACGTACGGGAACGCCAGGAAGATGTCCGCACAGCGCATGATGATCGTATCCCAGATGCCGCCGTAGAAACCGGCCAGAGCACCCATGACCAGACCAATCAGCGTGGAGATCGCGGTGGCCATAATTCCGACGGACAGCGAAACGCGCGCACCGTAGATAACGCGGACAAGAATGTCACGACCAAGGGCGTCGGTGCCAAACGGATGCTCTGCACACGGAGCCAGCAGCGACGTCTCGGCCATAGTGGTCGAGTCGGAAGCCGTCGGAGAACCGAGCCAGGGCTTAGCCCACAGATCTGCGGTCAGGGCAACCACAACGACGATGATGATCCAGCAGACACCGATAACGGCGAGCTTGTTCTTACGAAGACGCTTAAAAGCGTCGCCCCACAGCGTGCGGGACTTGGCGGGAGCAGATGCGACCTTGGTGGCGGTAGCCTGCTCCTGAGACTGAGAATCAGTTTCCTGCATGAGACGTACCTCCCTTAGGCCTTATCCGACGGACCGCCAAGGCGGATGCGCGGGTCGAGGAATGCATAGCTAATGTCGACGAGCAGGTTGATCACCATGACGACGACAACGATGAGCGTAACGCCGCCCATAACGATGGGCCAGTCACGCATGCTAATGGCGCGATAGACCTCATAGCCGATACCGGGCCAGTTAAAGACTGTCTCGGTCAGGATGGCGCCCGAAAGCATGCCACCAAAGTCGACACCAATATAGGTAACGACGGGGATGAGTGCATTCTTAAGCGCATGCTTGATGATGATCGCACGATTGGAGAGACCCTTGGCCTTTGCCGTACGGATGTAATCCTGGTTCATGACGTCAAGCAGCTGCGAGCGCATAATGCGGGCAGCGTAAGCGGTCGAAACCGAAGCCAGCGTAATGGTCGGAAGCACATAGTGCATCCAATCCTGATACTGAGAGCTGGAACCACCGGCACCCGAGATCGGCATGGAGAATGCACCGCCCGTGGCGTCCTTGAGGATGACGCCAAAGAACAGCTGCAACAACATACCGAGCCAGAAGGCCGGGACCGCAACGAGGATCGACGTGGTGAGCGTTACCAAAATATCCCAGAAGGAATAACGCTTTACCGCCGAAATGATACCCGCACCGATACCCATGATCGCCTCGAGTACGATGGCGCACGCGGCAAGTTTGACCGTATACGGATACTTCTGGGCGAAGATTTCCGTAACCGGCAGCTTGCGCTGATACGAATTGCCCAGATCGCCATGAAGCAGGCCGTTCATGTAATACAAGTAACGGTCCACGAGCGACGTTTGAACGGGGTCGCCGTTCTCGTCAAGGATCGCGTTGCCGTCCTCGTCCGTCTGGACCAGGTGATAGCGAACACGAAGCTGAAGCTCCACCTCGGGGGACAGAGCCTTGTCTCCACCGATCAGCTTGATCGGATCTCCCGGCACGATATTCTGGAGGGCGAACAGAATCAGCGTAACGCCCAAAAACACCGGGATGAACTGAAGCACACGTTTAACGATGTACTTACCCATACCACTCCCCTATCTAGGGATTAACCTAAATGGGATGCCGATCGCCAGACCGGCATCCCAAAATTACCATCAGCCAGTTTACCCCAGGTTAGGGAGAACTGTATGTTTCCCATGAGGTCTACGTAAATACTTGACCCTCACGGAAGCTGCAAACTCTTAAGCGAGCTCAGCGGTACCCAGATCGGCGTGCTTCTGCGGATCGACATAGAGGTGCTTGATGCGATCGGAGCCGGCGATGGTGTGCGTGTAGAACATCACCGGGATGACCGGGCAGTCGGCAGCGACCATTGCGTCGGCCTCCTGCATCTTAGCGACGCGCTCCTTGTCGTCAACCGTAGTGCGAGCCTCGTCGACCTTGGCGTCGAACTCGGGGTTGTTGTAACCAGAGCGGTTGTCGCCACCGAGGGAGTCGGAGTGGAACAGCGGATACAGGAAGTTGTCCATGATCGGGTAGTCGGCAATCCAGCCCAGACGACCGAACTGATAGTTGAAGTTCTGATACTGCTCGAGCAGGGCAGACCACTCGGGGGTATCGGAGACAGCGGTAACGCCAACCTTGGCGAGGTCGCCGATGATGGACTCCATGATCTCCTTGTGGCCACCGTCCTGGTTGTAGGAAAGGGTCACACTAATGCCACGGTCACCGTTGGCACCGGCAGGAGCAACCTTGTCGAGGTACTCGTTAGCCTTGTCGACGTCGTAGGCGCAGAACTCCCATGCGCCCTCCTTGTAGCCATCGATGCCCGGAGGAACAATGCCGTCGGCGGGGGTACGGGTACCCTTGAAGATGGTCTTGCAGATGGCCTCACGGTTAATGGCCAGGGAGATACCCCTACGCAGGTCAGCGTTGTTGAACGGCTCGGCCGTGTTGTTGCAGGTCAGGTAGTAGGTGGAAGGCTCGGCGCCGAGCAGCATGCGCTCGCCGTCACCCATGGTGTAGCCGTCCTTGGACACGCCGCGATCCTTCTTGGCGGCATCGATCTGAGCGACGGGAACGTCGCAGACATCAAGGTTACCGGCCTGGAACTCCTTGTAAGCGGTCTCCATGTCCTTGATGACCTGGAAGTGGATGCCATCGATCTTGGCCTTGTCGCCATAGTAATCGTCGAACTTCTTGACGTTGATCTCCTGGCCATCCTCCCACTTGCCGTCCATCATGAACGGGCCGTTACCGACCGGGGCAAGGTAGAAGCTCTTGACATCGGACTCGGCGCACTCGGGAACCGGGGCCAGAGCCGGGTGAGAGGCGACGAAGGGGAAGTCGGCGTAAGCGGAAGACAGCTTGACGACGAGGGTCTCATCGTCGGGGCACGTAACACCGCTGAGCTCGGTGGCGTTACCGGCAAGCAGATCGTCATAGCCCTCGACCATGGAAAGGTGATAGGAGACCTCGGAAGGGCCATACTCGGTAGCGATGGCCGACTTGGTGTTGACCAGACGCTCCCAACCGAGCTTGAAGGACTTAGAGGTAACGTCGTCACCGTTGTGGAACTTGGCCTTCTTGATCTTGAAGGTGAACTCGGTGGCGTCGTCGTTGGACTCAAAGGACTCGCAAGCCAGCGGAACGATCTCGCCCTTCTCGGCGTCGTAAGAGGTCAGAGCGTCAAAGAGCTGGTACTCGACCTGAGTGCCCTGGTCCTCCTGGACGTTGTAGGGGTCGATGCAGACCGGGTTGTTGATGTAGAAGTTCAGCGTCGAACCGGACTCAGAACCGGAAGCGTCGCCGCCCTTCTTGCCGCATGCGGCAAGAAAAGCCATGGAGCTCGCAGCAAGGGTACCGCCAACGAAGGCGCGACGACCCATAACGGGCTGGTGGAACATAGAATCAGCCATGCCATCCTCCTTATGAGATAGGACAAAGTGAGTTCGGCCGAGCAACGTCGAGGCAGCCCGATCGAACCGTTCAAACGCGGTTCGCTGCTATGGCTGGTTATGCACAACGGACCAACGTTTCGCAATACAGTAGCGCATTTTATGTACGATTTGGGGCTAATTCCGGTTAACGGTCGAGAATTTCTTTAGTTGGGCGAAGTATGTGGGGATATTTTGACTCTGTTACAAATATGTAAACAAAAAGGGTCCCGCACTTGCGGAACCCTTTTCAAGTATTTATGCGGCTCGTGCTTAGAAGCCGACGATGCCCTGCGGGAAGAAGAACATGCACAGGACGACGCACACGGCAAAAACGACGGCCATAATTACCGTCAAGCGATCGAGGTTCTGCTCCATGACGCCCGTGGCAGAGCTGGAGTTATACAGCGAGCTAGCGATCATATCCGAAACGCCGGTGCCCTTACCGGAATGCATCAGGACGAGAATCGTCAGCGCCACGGCAGAGACAGCCCAAACGACAAACAGAAGAATCTGAAACGGACCCATAGATAAGCTCCTTAATAGAACAATTCAAACTACAGTACTGTACCACAACCCCCGCTCTCCCCTACCCGCCACTCGGGGACGGTGCGGAAATGGCAGAAATACCAAAAAGGGGGTTGCCCGAATATGGGCAACCCCCTGCAAGAAAACGCTTGGAGTTTTCTCTTAGGCCTCGGTGGCGAGCACGCGGCCCGTCATCTCGGCGGAAGGCTCAATACCAGCCATGGTGAGCATGGTCGGAGCGATATCGGAAAGACGGCCGTCCTCGATACCGGTGAGCTTGGCCTTCTCATCAACGATGATGAACGGCACACGGTTGGTGGTGTGAGCCGTAAACGGATGCTTGGAACCGTCAGAAGCAACGTCAAACATGTGATCGGCGTTGCCGTGGTCGGCGGTAATCAGCGCAAAGCCGCCCTTGGCGAGAATCGCCGGGACAACCTTGGACAGGGCATCGTCAACAGCCTCGACGGCCTTAACGGCGGCGTCGAAGACACCGGTGTGACCAACCATGTCGCAGTTCGCGAAGTTCACGATATAGAAATCAGCGCGATCCTCGTTGATGGCGGCGACAAGCTTCTCGGTAACCTCGGGAGCGCTCATCTCAGGCTGCAGATCGTAGGTAGCGACCTTGGGGGAAGCGACGAGCACGCGCTCCTCGCCCTCCTTGGGCTCCTCGATGCCGCCGTTGAGGAAGAACGTCACGTGGGCGTACTTCTCGGTCTCGGCGGTGTGCAGCTGCTTCAGGCCATTGGCGGCGATAACGTCGGCCAGGACGTTCTCGGGGAACGTCTTGGGGAAGGCGACCTCGACGTCAAACGTAGGATCGTACTCGGTCATCGTCACAAAGTGAGAAAGCTTGATCTGCTCGCGCTCAAAGCCGTCGAACTCCTTGTCCGTGAACACGCGGGTCATCTGACGGGCGCGGTCGGGACGGAAGTTGAAGAAGATAGCCGCGTCGCCCTCGTGGATGCCCTCGTTGTGGGCAGCGAAGGGCTCGACGAACTCGTCGCCGCGCGGGTCCTTCTCGTAGTAGGCCTTGATGCCGGCAACAGGGTCGACATCGGCATCGGACGCATTGACCATGACGTCGTAGGCACGTTGGATGCGCTCCCAACGGTTGTCGCGGTCCATGGCCCAATAGCGACCAGAAACGGTGGCGACGCGAGCGTCGCAACCGGTCTCCTCGGAGATCTTCGCCAGGAAGGCGCAGAACTCGCTCATGTAGCCGGCACCGGACTGCGGATCAACATCGCGGCCATCCATAAAGGCGTGAACACGAACGGTCTTGACGCCATGCTGGGCAGCCATCTTGACCAGGGCCTCGACGTGGTTCATGTGGGAGTGAACGCCGCCAGGGCTCATAAGGCCCATGAGGTGAAGGGTCTTGCCCTCAGCCTTGACATCGTCCATAGCCTTGACGAAAACCTCGTTCTTGGCGATGGAGCCGTCCTTGATGGCATTGTTGATGCGCGAAAGCTCCTGGAACACGATGCGGCCGGCACCGATGTTGAGGTGGCCTACCTCGGAGTTGCCCATCTGGCCGTCGGGAAGGCCCACGTCCTCGCCCGAAGCACCGAGCGTGGTGTGGGGGTACTTCTCGTACAGGCTATCAAGGAAGGGCGTCTTGGCAGCGGCGACGGCGTTCTCGCCATCGGCCGGAGCCAGGCCACAGCCGTCCATGATAATCAGGAGTGCAGGAAGATGACGCTGTGCCATATGTCCTACTCGCCTGCCTTGACGACCATAGAGGCGAAGTCGGCAGCCTTGAGCGAAGCGCCGCCCACGAGGGCGCCGTCAACGTCGGGCTTGGCGACGAGCTCGGCGATGTTACCGGGCTTGGCGGAACCACCATAGAGAACGCGGATGCCGTTAGCGAGCTCCTCGCCGAACATCTCCTTGAGGGTCTCACGGATAGCGCCGCAGACCTCCTGAGCGTCCTCGGCGGTAGCGGTCTTGCCGGTGCCAATGGCCCAGATGGGCTCGTAGGCGACGACGACCTGCTTGGGGCAAGTGATCTCAAGACCAGCAAGGCCAGCCTTGACCTGGTTCACGACGTGCTCGACATAGGTGCCAGCCTCGCGGACCTCGAGGGACTCGCCGCAGCAGAAGACGGGAACAAGACCGGCGGCGACGAGAGCCTTAGCCTTCTTGTTCTGGTCCTCGTCGGTCTCGTGGAAGTAGTCACGACGCTCGGAGTGGCCGATGATGCAGTAGGTGCAGCCAGCGGACTTGAGCATGTCGCAAGAGGACTCACCGGTGAAGGCACCCTTGGCCTCCCAGTACACGTTCTGTGCACCGAGGGCGATGGGGGCAGCCTGAATGCGGTCATGAACCGTGGTGATGTCGATGGTCGGAGGGCAGACGAGCACCTCGACGCCAGCCGGAACCTCGGGCAGAGCCTGAGCCAGCTCGTCGGCGAGCTTGGCGGCCTCGGCGACGTCGTTGTTCATCTTCCAGTTACCAGCGATAAGAAGGGTGCGATTAGGCATCGAGAAGCGCCTCCACTCCGGGCAGGGCCTTACCCTCGACGAGCTCCATGGAAGCGCCACCACCGGTGGAGATCCAGCTCATCTTGTCGGCCAGGTTGAACTTGTTGACAGCTGCGACAGAGTCGCCACCGCCGATGATCGAGGTGCAGTCGGCCTCGGCAACAGCCTCGGCGATAGCCTGGGTGCCGTGAGCGAAGTTGTCGAACTCGAAGACGCCCATGGGGCCGTTCCAGAACACGGTCTTGGCGCCCTTGACGGCCTCGGCGTAGAGCTCCTCGGTCTTGGGGCCGATATCCATGCCCTCACGATCGTCGGGGATAGCATCAGAAGCGACAACCTCGGGGACAGCGTCCTCGCCAAAGTGATCGGCAACGCGGTTGTCGATGGGGAGCAGGATCTTGACGCCCTTCTCCTCGGCCTTCTTGAGCATCTCGCCGGCGCGCTCGACCCAGTCCTCTTCCTTGAGGGACTGACCAACGGACAGGCCCTGAGCCAGGAAGAAGGTGTAGGCCATGCCGCCACCGATGATCAGGGTGTCAGCGGAGTCGATGAGGTGATCGAGAACACCGATCTTGGAGGAAACCTTGGAACCGCCGACGATAGCGACGAAGGGGCGCTCGGGCTCGGCGAAGATGCCGGTCAGCGTGTCGACCTCCTTCTCGAGCAGGAAGCCAGCGACGGCAGGCAGGTAAGCGGCGGGGCCCACGACGGAACCCTGGGCGCGGTGAGCGGTGCCGAAGGCATCGAGAACGAAGACGTCACCATAGGAAGCGAGCTTCTTGGCGATCTCGGGGTCGTTCTTCTTCTCACGCTTGTCGAAACGGACGTTCTCGAGAACGAGAACCTTGCCCGGCTCGACGGCGGCGACAGCCTCGGCAGCCTTCTCGCCGTAAGTGTCGGAGACAAAGGCAACGTCGAGACCAGAGAGCTCGGCGAGCTTCTTAGCGACAGGCTCAAGGGAGAGCTCAGGCTGGAAGCCGGTACCCTCGGGGCGGCCGAGGTGGCTCATGAGAATGACGCGAGCGTTGTGCTCAACGAGGTAGTTGATGGTGGGCAGGGCAGCCTTGATACGGGTGGTGTCGCCAACGACGCCATCCTTGATAGGCACGTTAAAGTCAACGCGGACGAGAACGCGCTTGCCGTCGACATCGATGTCGCGGACGGTCTTCTTGGTAAAGGCCATGTTTGCTTCTACCTTTCGTACGTGTCTGCCTTCCATTACGGCAGACGATTTCTTATAAAAAGGACGCGACCCTAGGGTGTAAGCCCTATAAGGCCGCGCCCTTCTTTAGACGCTCAACGAGCTATTCGCTAAAAGCTAAATTAAGCAACGAACTTCTCGAAGTACTTGATGGTGCGGACCATCTGAGAGGTGTAGGAGTTCTCGTTGTCGTACCAAGAGGTGACCTGAACGAGGGTCTGGCCGTTGCCGAGGTCAGAGCACATGGTCTGCGTGGCGTCGAAGATGGAGCCGTGGGTCTCGCCGACGATGTCGCGGGAGACGATCTGGTCCTCGTTGTAGGCGAAGGTATCGGGGATGGTCTCGGCGTAGGCCTTCATGGCAGCGTTGACCTCGTCGACGGTGACCTTCTTGTCAACGACGGCGTAGAGGTTGGTCAGCGAGCCGGTCGGCGTCGGGACGCGCTGGGCGGCACCGATGAGCTTGCCGTTGAGCTCGGGGAGAACCAGGCCGATGGCCTTGGCAGCGCCCGTGGTGTTCGGGACGATGTTCTCGGAGCAGGCGCGGGAGCGACGGAAGTTGCCCTTGCGCTGCGGGCCGTCGAGCGGCATCTGGTCGCCGGTGAAGGCGTGGATGGTGGTCATGATGCCGGACACGATGGGAGCGAAGTCGTTGAGACCCTTGGCCATCGGGGCAAGGCAGTTGGTGGTGCAGGAAGCAGCGGAGATGATGTTGTCCTCAGCGGTCAGCGTCTCATGGTTGACGTTGTACACGATGGTGGGCAGATCGCTGCCGGCCGGAGCAGAGATAACGACCTTGCGGGCGCCAGCCTGGATGTGAGCCTCAGCCTTAGCCTTGCTGGTGTAGAAGCCGGTGCACTCGAGAACGACGTCGACGTCGAGGTCGCCCCAAGGCAGGTTGTTGGCGTCGGCCTCCTTGTAGATCTTGATCTCCTTGCCGTCAACGGTGATGGAATCCTCGCCAGCAACGACCTCGTGATCGCGAGCGTAGTTGCCCTGCGTGGAGTCGTACTTCAGCAGGTAAGCGAGCATATCGGGAGAGGTGAGGTCGTTGATAGCGACGATCTCGGAGCCCTCATGACCGAACATCTGACGGAAAGCCAGACGACCGATGCGACCGAAGCCGTTAATAGCAACCTTTACTGCCATTGTGTCTCCTTTCGTAAGGCCCCCGCGAGCTACAGCGCCCGCCGTTGAGGCCCACAAACTAACCACTCGCCTAATATACCTTTTTTTTGACTTGAATTTCACGAGAATGCTCGAAATTGAAAATCAAATTTACGTTAAAACGTTTTAAAGAATAAAATAGCAGCTAAATCCGTATATAAGTCGATACTTCAAACTACTTGTTTGCTTCAATGAGCTTTTCAAGCCTCAAAACGCGATGGTACAGGGCAGACTTCGACAAGGGAGGGTCAGCCATCTCCCCCAGATCGCGCAGCGACAGATCGGGATAGCGCTCGCGCAGGTCGCAAAAGACTGCCAAGGCGTCCGGAAGCGTGTCGCGCAAACCCCGCTGTTCGAGCTCATCGATCAACGCAAGCTGATGTTGGGCGGCACCCGCACTTCTGGTCTGGTTGGCGAGCTCGGCATTCACGCGACGGTTCACATCGTTCTTAACCAACTTGACCGCGCGCGCCTCCTCGATCTCGGCAACGCTGCGCTTGGCACCAATCAGCTTTAGAAGATGCTCGATTTCCTCGGCGCTCTTAATGTAGACAGCAAAGGATCCGCGCCGCGCGTTAACGCGCGCATGGACCCCAATCTGCTCCAATAGATCGCAAAGCCCCCGGGCATACTGCTCGCCCTGCACCGCGATCTCCAAATGAAAGTCGCCGCGGGGATCGGCCACGAAACCGCCGGCGATGAGCGCGCCGCGAATGTAGGCAAGCCTGCAGCAGGGACGAGCAACGATGTGCCGGGGAACACCGGCGACGAGCCCTCCCCTGCGGTCGAGAATGCCCAGCAGCACCAGAGCCTTGTCCAGGTCGGGTTGATCGGGCAGGGTAATGAGATAGTTACGAACCTTATGCAAAACCGATTTACGAACGGTGAATTCCGTTTTGAGCTTAAGGATGCGATGCGTCAGTGTGATCATCGTGCGCGCGACGGCACCCGTCTCGGTCGCGACCGTCAAACGATACCGCCCGGAGCCGGCCAGCGAAAGTGTACCGCTCACACGCGTCAGGGCGGCAAGCGTCGACAAATCGCAGTATTCACATTCGGGTTCGCAGCGCGCGAGCTCGTCACGCACCTCGGCGGTAAACGACATGCAGACCTATGCTTTCGTGTTGGCGCGCGACAGGTCGCGATGGGAAATGCTCACGTGATATTGGGCGCCTTCCAAATAACGTGCCGTGGCCTCGGCGATGGCAACGCTGCGGTGCTGACCGCCCGTGCAACCGATGGCAATAGAGAGCTGCGGCTTGCCCTCCGCGATATAGCCGGGCATGACCGTATCGAGCAGCTGCGTCCAGGCCTTCCAGAACTCCTGGGTCTTGGGATGGTCCAGAACAAAGTCGGAGACCTTCTTATCAAGACCGGTCATGGTGCGCATCTCGGGATCGTAGAACGGATTGGGCAGGAAGCGAACGTCGATCATAATGTCCGCCTCAACGGGCATACCGTGCTTAAAGCCAAACGAGAACACGTGAACGTCCATGAGTTGCTGGTCGGACAACTCGGAGAACGCCATACGCAGCTTGTTGCGCAGCGCAGAGGTGCGCAGACGGCTCGTGTCGATAATCATATCGGCTCGGTCGCGCACGCCCTGTAGCTGAAGGCGCTCGCGCTGAATGGCATCGGCCGTAGTCTCCCCCGGCTTGGCAATGGGATGGCGGCGGCGATTTTCGCTATAACGACGGATCAGCACCTCGTCAGAGGCCTCGAGAAACACGATGTCACAGCTCATCTCGCGCTCCTCGAGTGCGGCAACGGCATCGAGCAGCTCATCGAACAAACCCTGGCTGCGCAGGTCGCAGGTGACGGCAAGATGCCTGCCCACGCCCGTATTGATGCCGACGAGTTCGGCAAGCTGGGCGATCAGACGCGGAGGCAAGTTGTCGATGCAAAAATAGCCCATGTCCTCGAACACATGCATGGCCTGCGTTCGGCCCGATCCGGACATTCCGGTGATGATGACGATATCGGGGATGCGCTCCGAGCGCTCCGCCGCATCCATGGCATCTCCCTTTTGCATGTGTGCCTCCTAAAACAAGCGCGGGACCCGGCCAGCGGATCCCGCGCGATCAATTGCCTTTATTGAGTATACCGCCCCAAGCGGATACGAGGCCTGTCTTACGCCTCAAGCGCAGCCTTGAACCAACTTGTAATACTCGTGGGGTGCGTGATGGCGGTGCCGACGACAACGGCCCAGGCGCCCGCATCAATCGCGGCGCGGGCCTCCTCGGGCGTGTGCACGCGGCCCTCGCAGATGATGGGGAGACCGGGGAACTCCTCGGTCGCCTGACGCAGAAGCGGCAAATCGGGGCCATCGGCCATGGTGCAGTCGATAGCGGCAACACCATGAGAAAGCGTGGTGGACACCAGGTCGAAGCCCATGTCGACAGCACGACGAATATCCTCGATGGTGGCACAGTCGGCCATCAGGAGCACGCCCTCCTCGTGCAGCGGACGGAAGGTGTCCTCGACGGTCTTGCCATCGGGACGTGGGCGATCAGTGGCATCAATTGCCACGATATCGGCACCGGCGGCAACGCAGGCGCGAGCGTGGCGCAGCGTTGGCGTGATGTAGACGCCCTCGTGACCATCCTTCCACAAGCCGATGACGGGGACCTCGCAGCGGCCCTTAATGGCGGCGATGTCGGCAAGGCCCTGGCAGCGAATAGCGGCGGCGCCGCCGAGCTCGCAAGCGCGAGACATTTGAGCCATGGTCTCGGGCGTGCGAAGCGGCTCGCCCATATACGCCTGAACGCTCACGACGAGCTTGCCCTTCAGGGATTGAATCAAAGGATCGACGGTCATGTTCGACTCAACCTTTCTCAAAACAGCCTTCTGAGACACCGCACCTTGACGTTCAAACCGTCGCTCGCGTACCGAAGTACGCTTCGCTCCTCTTTCACGTCAATCTGCGGCACCTCAGAAGGCGCACTTGGTAGTTATGTTTACTTCAACGATGCAAGAAGGTGTTCGGCGGCACCGATGAGCGGAGCGTCGCCCTCCAGAGAACCAATGAGAATCGGCGTGTCCTGAAGCGGATCGAGCGCCTGGCTGGCATAGCCCTCGTGCACCGAATCCTTCCACGTCTGTGAACGCCAATCGGGACCTTGGTGAATCACGCCGCCCGAAAGCACGATGACCTCGGGATCCAAGATGTTAGCGAGCGAGCCCAAGCTGGCACCCAGCGCAAAGCCGGCGTCATGGATGACCTCGGTCGCCTTTGCGTCGCCCGCACGGCACAGGTCGTTCACATCGCGACCGACCGAAGGACGGCTGGGGTCGACGCGACCAAAGCGCTCATCGTACATACGACCAATGGAAGTGCCCGAAGCAACCGACTCAAGATGACCGGAACGTCCGCAGGCGCAGGGAATGCCGGCGGCAGCCGAGCACTCGATGTGGCCCATATGACCGGCAGCACCATGGAAGCCCTGCATCACACGGCCGTTCTCGACATATGCGCCGCCGATGCCCGTGCCGATGCCCAGGCACAAGACGGAGAACTTGCCCTTGCCGACGCCCCAGTGGGCCTCGCCCAGAGCATGAGCCTGCACGTCGCCCACAACGGCAATGGGGAGACCAAGGTCCTCGCGCAGACGCGGCCCCAACTGAACGCCGGACCAGCCGGGCATAATCTCGTTGGCATACGCGATGGCGCCCGTCTTGGGATCGACGACGCCTGCGGCACCGATACCGACACCGAGGACCTCGACATCGGGATTCGCCTCAAGAGCAGCCTTGATGGACGCCTCGATACGTTGGAAGACGGCCTCGCCGCCCTCCTGGGCCTCGGTAGGAACCTCGGCCTCAAAAACGGGATGGGGCACGCTGCCGTCAGCCGGGTACTCCATAATGGCGGTCGCGATCTTAGTTCCGCCGATATCGACAGAGCAGACGTACTTGTTCTCCATGTCGTTCTCCTTCGGAGACAAAACAACAACTACAGGAAATGAAGGCGGTGTTATCGCCGCAGCTTGATAAAGGTTTCCCAGGTGCCCGAGGTTGGGGTGAAAGTGGTCGGGCGTTGACCTAATGGGTCACGCCCGACCACTTGAGCCTCAAGATCGGGTGCCTGGGGAAGCTTTACAGGAGACCGTTGTCCTGGAGGACCTTCTTAATCGCCTCGACGTTCTCGCCGGTCATGGCCTTCACCGGGCGCGGCATGGTCGGGCTGTCGAAGATGCCCATGAGGTTCATAGCGGTCTTGAAGGCGCCGACACCACCGGCATAGCCCTGGACGCCCGAGGTGACATCCCAAATGTGGGAGATCTCGTTGAGGCGATCCTGCTCGGCCTTGACGGTAGCCCAGTCGCCGGCCTGAGCGGCCTTCCACTGACGCACGTAGCCCTCGGGCTCAACGTTGGCGAGACCCGGGACGGAACCGTCGGCGCCACCGAGGTAGGCACCGTCAACGACGACCTCGTGACCGGTGAGGATGCTCATCGGGTGGCCGTTCTTCTCGTTCTCCTGAACGAGGTAGCGGAACGAGATGTCATCACCCGAGGAATCCTTGACGCCGGCCAGGACGCCCTCGGCGCCGAGCTTGGCAAGGAGCTTCCAGGGGAGCTTGGTGTGGACGCACACGGGGATGTCGTAGGCGAAGATGGGCAGGTCGAGCTCCTCGTGCAGGATGCGGAAGTGCTCCTCGACCTCGGTCATGCCCTGCAGGGCATAGAACGGGCAGGTGGCGACAAGCGCATCGGCGCCCAGCTCCTGAGCGACCTTACCATGCTCGATCATGCGCTCGGTCTCGGTATCGATGATGCCGACCAGAACGGGAACGCGGTGGTCGACGATGCGCACGGCCTCGGCGACAATCTGGCGACGGCGCTCGTCGGTGGAGAAGACGACCTCGCCCGAGGAGCCCAGGAAGAACAGGCCATCGACGCCGGCATCGATCATGCGGTTGATGCTGCGCTCAAAGGAGGCAACATCAAGCTGGTGGTCTTCGGTATCGGGAACAACGACGGGAGGGATAACGCCGGTGAATTTCTGAGTTGCCACAAGAATCTCCTTAGTTGTCTGGCGGGCGGCCCTATGCCACCCACTCTTGTTGGCAGTGTCCAGGCCGTCTAGGCCAAAGAACACGGGTAGAACGTTTGGTTAAAGAAGTCGACGACTTCGTTTTCGAACGCATTGATGCGCTCGTGAGCGTATTTGGCATAGATGATATGCCTCCGGTCACGCTCAAGACCGTTGAATACGGCGAACTGGCCCTTGGGGTCGCTCGCGGTATCCATGAGCGAAGTGCCCATGAGCACCGAGCCGCGCACACGAGACGACAGCACCTCGAGGCCGCCGGGCAGCGGGTTGGCAACCGCTGTACAGGCAAGGCCGCACTTGTCCAAGGCGGAAACCGCCAGCGCGACACCGCCGCCAAGGCCCTCGCCCCACGCAAAAATGCGATCGGGGTCCATGCCATCAAGATTGCGCGCGACCTTCACCAACGCGCAGCCCCAACGGACGCGCTCGACAAAAGCAGGCGAGGTAATCCCCTGATGCAGGTCGTCCGCACCAGCAACATCGTCATCCAGCGCGAGAACGGCATACCCCATGGCGGCAAATCTCGTCATGTGATGCCAGCCGCGCACAGGCCGATCGATGTCGTGGAACATCAGGCACAGCGGCACGCGCTCAGATACTCGGGCACGACCGACAGGCTCAATCAAACGAGCGTGAATCGTATCGTCACCGAGCTCAAAGGAGACCTCCGAGTAACGGGCGCAGGGGTTAGCAAAGTCAATCGCCGTAATGGCCAGGCCTTGAATCTCAAGATTCGAAGCGCATGCCTCCAAATCAGAAACATCTGCTTGGACGTCACCGCGCCAGCCCCGATATTCTGCGAGCCTTGACGAAACCGTTCCAGGAATTCCCACGAGCCCGGGGACTATCAGCTCGTCAACATTGCTCTCGCACTTAGACATGAGCCTCCCCTCCCTCACAGAAAAACGGAATGATCAGATCGTCAAAGTCCTGAATCTCCTCGTGGCCAAAGCCCTCAAAGAACTCATGACGCTTATCGCAGGTCAGGTTGTTGTAGACCGCAAACTGCGTCGCCGGCGGGCAGACGATATCGGCTGTGCCCGTGCCAAACAGCACGGGGCATTTGACCATGGGGGCAAAGTTCTTGGAATCAAAGTACGCCAGCTTGGCATAGGCTTCCTCGATACGAGTCGAGTCCTCGTCAAACCAGCGCGACCAATAGCGCAGGCCCTCGTAGGCAATATCGTCGGCGTCCAAATCCCAAACCAGGCGGAAATCCGATAAGAAGGGATAGAGGATGGCCGCGCGGTCAACCAAATCGCTATTGAGCGCGCAGGTCGCAATACCCAAACCGCCACCCTGCGATGCGCCGTTCACATACACGCGGGTAAGATCGATGCCCTCGAGCTCGCGAACGATACGGCACAGAATGCGGATATCCTGATGCAGGCGGACATAGTAGAGGTTGGCCGGATCGCCGTCGATACCGGCGACGATATGGCCCGCGACCGTCGTGCCCGCAAATCCACCAATGTCCTCAGAGGGGCCTCCTTGGCCAGGACAATCGAGAGCAATGAGCGCCATGCCCATGCCAGCAAACGACGCCTGCTCAAACCAGCTGCGGCTCGCACCCGGATATCCATGGAACTGAAGCACCAGCGGCACGGGCTCCTCCGAGACCGGCTTGAGATACTTGGCATGCAGGCGTGCACCACACATGCCGGTAAACCAGAGGTCGAAAAACCGACAGGTCGCGGAATCCGCAACCGAAGCCGCCTCAATCGCGTAGTCGAGCTCGACGGCGTCGGCCTCGGCCATGCGGTCCTTCCAAAAGAGATCGAAATCCGATGGACGGGGCATAGCGCCTCGATATTCACCAAATTGCTGTTGTAGCTCCTGAGCACTTGGCATGGCTCGTGAACCCAACCTTTCGAAATCGCAACGGAGGTGCGCCCGGCAAGGAAACCGGGCGCACGGGAGGGAAAGCGAGGCTACTCGCCGAGCTTGGGATGCAGCAGCGACGGCGCAGCGCCGAGCAGCATCTTGGTGTAGGGGTCCTGAGGGTGCTGGAAGACCTGCTTGGCCTCGCCATGCTCGACGATCTTGCCGCCATTCATAACGATGATGTCGTCAGAGATATAGCGGACCGTCTGGATATCATGGCTGATGAACACCATGGCCAGGCCGAGCTCCTTCTTAAGGTCGGTCAGCAGGTTCAGAATCTGCGCGCGGACCGAAACGTCCAGAGCCGAGGTGGGCTCGTCGGCGATGATGGCATCGGGGTTCAGCGACAGGGCACGGGCAATTGCGACGCGCTGGCGCTGGCCGCCCGAAAGCTGGCCGGGAAGAACCTCGGCGGCGGAGCTGGGCAGACCGGTGAGCTCCAAGAGCTCCTTGACGCGCTTCTCCTGCTCGGCCTCGGTACCCAGGTTGTGGACGCGCATGGGGTCGAGCAGTTGCTCGCGAACGACCATGCGGGGGTTGAGCGCCGTGGCCGGGTTCTGGAACACGACCGAGATGACGCGACCCATGTGGCGACGGTCCTCGGCGGTACGCTTGGTAACGTCCTTGCCCTTAAAGTAGACCTTGCCGCTCGTGGGGGCCTGCAGGCCGCACATGACGTTGGCGGTGGTGGACTTTCCGCAACCGGACTCGCCGACGATGCCGATGGTCTGTCCGGGCATGAGCTTAATCGTTACACCCTGGACGGCGTGAACCAGGTTGGGGTGCAGAATCGAGCCGGTACGGGTCCTAAAGGTGACGTGGACGTCATCAAGGAAGATGATCGGCTCGACGCCGTTGACTGCGGTCTCGCTCATCTACATCACCTCCGCGTGAGGGGTCAAACCATTTGCCTTGAGCACCTCATCGGGGAGCTCGGAATAGAAGTGCTCGGTGCCGGGCACGCGCTTGAAGACCGGACGGGTGTCCAGGCCAATGCGCGGATGGCTCGAGCGGGGTGCGAAACGATCGCCCTTGGGGAAATCGCGCGGGCTCGGAACGGCGCCGGGCACCTGGTGCAGGCGGCCCGAACCGCTCTCGATGGACAGGACGGAACCCAGAAGGCCGCGAGTGTACTCGTGGATCGGGTTGGTGAGCAGCTCCTTGGTGGGCGCCTGCTCGATAACCTGGCCGGCGTACATAACCGTGATGTTATGAGCGACCTCGGCGACCAGTGCCAGGTCGTGCGAAACGAAGATCATGGCAAAGCCGAGCTTGGCCTGAAGGTCGTTAAGCAGCTTGATGACCTGCTTCTGGACGGTAACGTCCAGAGCGGTCGTGGGCTCGTCGCAGATGACCAGCTTGGGGTCGCGGGTAAGGGCCATAGCAATCAGAACGCGCTGACGCTGACCACCGGAAAGCTCATGCGGATAGCTCTCGAGCGTACGCTTGGGGTCGAGGCCCACGAGCTCCAGGAGCTCCTCGGCGCTACGGGTGCCGCCACGCTTGGTGAGCTGCTTCATCTGGGCGGAAATGAGCATGGAGGGGTTGAGCGAGGACAGGGCGTCCTGATAGACCATGGCGATATCGGTACCGCGCAGGCCGAACCACTCCTTCTTGCTCATCTTGAGCAGGTCGCGGCCCTCCCAGAGAACCTCACCGGAAAGATGCTCGTCATCGTCGGTCAGGCCCATGATGGCCAGCGTGGTGATGGACTTACCGCAGCCGGACTCACCGACCAGGCCCATGGTCTGGCCAGGACGGACATCAAAGTTGACATGATCGACGACGTTGATATCACCGTGGTGCTCAAACTGGATGCAGAAATCACGGACCGAAAGGATCGGCTCAACGGACTCATCGGGCACATGGCGGTCGTTACGCTTGAGTTCGACATCACGCAGAGCGCCAAGACGGGCGGACAGGGACTGAGCCTGCTCCTTGTAGGCGCGAACGGGGTCGGAGACCAGCAGGTCGGCCTCGCGGCGCTTGGAGGAGTCGGTCGGATCCAGGGCGGCGGAGGGAGCAGCGGCCATGGCGTCGGTAATGCCCTCGGAGAGGATGTTGAGTGCCAGGCAGGTGATCATGATGGCCAGGCCCGGGAACAGCGCCTGCCACCAACGGCCAGCGAGCACGCCACCGCGGGCGTCAGCGAGGATGTTGCCCCAGGTAGCGGTAGGCTCCTGAATACCAGCGCCGATAAAGGTCAGCGAGGCCTCGAAGATGATGGCATCGGCGACCAGAGTAACGGTGAAGACCATAATCGGGGCGATGCAGTTGCGCAGGACGTGCTTGATCAAAATCCACGGAGCCTTGGCGCCGGAAACGATGACCGCGCGGACATAGTCCTCGCCGTACTCGGACACGATGTTGGCGCGCACGATACGGGCAATCTGCGGAGTGTACATAAAGCCGATGGCGAAGATAATCGACGGCACGGAATTGCCCAGGATGGAGACGAAGACGGCAGCGAGGGCGATGCCCGGGATGGACATGATGATGTCCAGGATGCGCATGATCGCTTCGGAAACGGACTTACGCGAAACCGCCGCGAGGGCGCCCACGACCGAGCCGCAGACCAGAGCCATGGCAGTGGCGCCAAAGCCGATGATCAGCGAGTAACGACCACCGTAGAGCATGCGCGACAGAATGTCGCGACCCTTATCGTCGGTACCGAAGATAAATCCGTTGCCGGGAGCCTGGCGAGCCGTAAAGATCTCGACCGGGCTATAGGGGGCAAGAAGGGGCGCCAGAATCGCGGTCAGGGCGACCAGCACCAGCACGACGGCGGCAATCTTAGAAGACAGCGCCATCTTCTTCCAGCCACCGAGCTTGAGCCCCTTGGAGGCAGCTTTCTCGAGCTGCTCGGTTTGCTTCTCTCGAATCTTTACCATAATCTACACCGTCCTGATGCGCGGGTTGATGAGCAGGTAGAGCATGTCAACCACGATGTTGATGATGATGAAGGCAAGAGCAACGACGATGACGACGCCCTGAACCAGGTTCGCCTCGTTGCCCTGAACGCCCTGCAGAATCGCAGTACCCATGCCGGGGAGGTTGAAGATGACCTCGATGACGACGGCGCCGCCCATAAGGTAACCGATCTTAAGACCGAGGGTGGTGACCGGGGTGATCAGCGCGTTGCGAAGAACGTTGATGCCGACGACGACCTTCTCGGGAACGCCGGCGCCACGGGCCATACGGACATAGTCCTTATCGAGCTCCTCGACCATGGCCGTACGCACGATACGAGTCATCTGGCCCGTCAGCGGGAATGCCAGAGCGATAGCGGGCATGATCATACGTCCCAGATAGCCAGCCGGGTTGGTGGTGAAGTGAGGCAGAGCACCGGACGCCGGGAGCACCTTAAGGTAGGAAGAGAACAGCAGAATCAACAGGACGGCAAGCCAGAACGACGGGGTTGCCAAGCCGGCGATGGAAAAGACGCGGATCACTTGGTCCGGCCATTTATCGCGATACAGTGCCGCGATGACGCCGAGCAAAAACGAGACGACCGCGCCGATGGCAAGACCGATGAAGGTCAGCTGCATCGTGACGGGCAGGGCCGTGGAGATGCGCTTGGCAACGGAGTTGCGAGCAGCACCATAGGTGCCCATGTCACCATGGATCAGATCGCCCATGTAGCGCACGTAGCGCACGGGCCAGGGGTCGTCCAGACCATACTTCTCATGGTACTCGGCAACCGCCTCGGGCGAGGCACCGTCACCCAACGCCGTATAGGCGGGGTCGGTCTTGGAGAACGACATAAGGAAGAACACCAGGACGGTGACGCCCAATGCCATGATCGGCAGCGCCACGAGACGCCTTCCAATCAAACGTAGAAAGTTGTTCACGTTCTCTCCCCTTTCTTTTGTCGGTAGGACCAACTGGTATATGAGTATGGATACTCATTACAAGACCCGAGCGACATCGAGGCCGCCCGGGTCTTTGTTTCAACTATGAGGACGTTGCCTTACGACCAACGCCCCACATATGACTCAAGCGAGTCTTACGCCTTGACGGTCGCGACGCCCCTGAAGGACATGCTCGTCGTGCCGATGCCCTTGAAGCCATCGAGGGCCTCGCCGTTGGGCGCGGTGGACGGATCGTCCCAGGAAGCGGAGACGGTCTTGACGTGGACAACGGGGTACAGAACAGCGTTGTCGGCGATGATGTCGAAGCACTCGTTCCACTTCTTCTGCTGCTCGTCGCCCTCGGCGGCAAGAGCCTCGTCCATGAGACCGTGGAGCTTCCCCCACTCAGCGGAATCCTTCCACGGGCAACGGGTCTGCATCCAGACGTTGTCACCGTACCACCAGTTGAGCAGCAGGTCGGGGTCAGCGCCGAAGCAGGACGGATCGCCAGGAGCGAGAAGGATATCGTAGGCCTCGCCGCCGTCGATGGCAGCGTAGGTGGCCGGCGAGGTATCGGTCTGGATGGTCACATCGAAGCCGAGAGCGTCGAGGTCGTTCTTGACCTGGGCGGCCATGCCCTTGATCTGCTCGTTGTCGGTGGTGCGCAGGGTGATGGCGCCCGGGGTGATGCCAGACTCTTCGATGAGCTTCTTGGCCTTCTTGGCGTCAGTCTTGTACACCGTGGAAGCCTCATGATAGTTGGTGAAGCTCTTGGGCAGGTAGCAGCTGGCAGCGGTGGCAAGGCCGGCGAAGGTGTTGGTGATCATCTTCTCGGTGTCGAGCGCGTACATGACGGCCTGACGGACCTTGACGTTGTTCCAAGGCTCCTTGGCGACGTTGAACATGATGAAGCGGGTGCCGAAACCCTGAACGTTATCGATCTTGCAGCCAGCGCTCTCGAGCTGGTCGACGGCGTCAGCGGTGACGAGCTCCATAACGAGCGTGGAGCCCTCCTGCTGAGCGGTAACGCGAGCGGTGGGGTCGGTCAGGATGCTGTACTGGATTTTCTTATCCTCGGCAGCATACTCACCGTTGTACTCGGGGTTGGGAACCAGGGTGATCTCGGTATCGGAGATAGAGTCGTACATCCAGGGGCCGGAACCGATCGGCTGCTTGGCGCGATCCTCCTCGGACTGGGTAGCCGGGGTAACGCGGATGATGGCCAGACGATCCTTGAGCAGGGAGAAGTTGGGGACCTTGGTCTTGACCGTTACAGTGCTGGCGTCCTTGGCCTCGATGGACTCGAAGGGCTGGAAGAACGGAGCATAGGTAGCGGAAGCAGCGCAAGCGGTGTAGGAAGCGACGACGTCGTCAGCGGTGACCTCGGTGCCATCGGAGAACTTGGCGCCCTTGCGGATGGTGACCTCGAAGGTGGTGTCGTCCACGGACTTGGGATCGTCGGTGGCGAGCTCGTTGAAGGTGCTGTAGTCGTGGTAATCGATGCCGTAAAGACCCTCGACGACGTGCCAGTTAGCGCCCAGGCCCACAGCGGAGCCGGTGCTGGCGGGGTCGAAGCTGGACGGAGCGTAAGCGGAACCAGCGGTGATCACGCCGCCGCCACGGTTGGCGGAATCGGTGGAACCGGAAGCGGAACCTTCGTCGCTAGAGCTGCCACCGCAGCCAGTGAGACCAAGCCCTGCGACAGCAGCAACGCTGCCGGTGAGGCCGAGGAACGAACGCCTGGACATACCCTTGTTGATGATGGCCATGTCTTCTCCTATCAATAGAGAATCTTACCCGGGGGCACCTAGACTTGCCCCCGCGCAACTTGCGGACGATATATACCTTACCTACCGACGAACCCAACTGAGGTGCCGCGCTCGGTGACCGATACATACATACGCTTGAACGGTATTTACTACCGTTCACCGAATTCATTGACAAACGATTCGCCAGACAGTATGTATCGACGAGGTGAGATATCAGTCTTCGTCAACCCGCAGGATAGCAGGGTTATTCACCATGGCTAGTCAAACGTTTTAGCGTTAATAAAACCCGAAATCGACAGGTAATCGCCGCGAAATAAATGATTGAAAATCCGCCAATCATGTATATCAGTTGTTTAGAAGCGCGTTTAGTTTTCGGAACGGCTGGCCGATGCCTGAGCGCGCTCAGCATTCCATGCAACAAGTGCCTCGTGGACCGCTTTGGCGACATCGGCCGGAACGCCTCGAACTTCTGCAATCTCCTGCTCGCTTGCCGCGCGCAAGCGCTTCATCGAGCCAAAATGGCGCATAATGGCACGTTTTCTGGTGGGTCCCACGCCCGGAACGTCGTCAAGCACCGAAACCGTCATAGCCTTATCGCGCAACTCGCGATGGAACGTAATCGCAAATCGGTGGGATTCATCGCGAACCTGCTTGATCAGATAAAGCGAAGCGGAGCCGGTCGGCAGCACGACGGGAGTCTCGTCCCACGGCACGAAAACTTCCTCATCGGCCTTTGCCAAGCCACAAACTGGTATATCGAGGCCAAGCGCCTCAAGTTGCTTAATTGCAGCGGTCAATTGCGGCTTGCCGCCATCGACAACGAGCAAATCGGGGCGCGAGCCAAAGCGCTCGTCCGCCATGCGCTCGGGAGCATAACGACGCCCCAAAACCTCGGACATCGATACGAAGTCGTTCGCCTCGTCCAATTCGGCCTGAATTTTAAAGCGACGATACTGGCCCTTGTCGGCACGGCCGTTGGTAAACACCACCATCGAAGCGACGGTAAAGGTGCCGTGCAACGTCGAGATATCGAAGCACTCGATGCGCAACGGCGGCGCAGGCAGCGCCAGCGCGCTTTCGAGCTCCAGGAGCGCCTGATTGGTGCGATCGCCAGCATACCCCGTGC
>USKV01000001.1 GCA_900555355.1 uncultured Collinsella sp. | reverse complement strand
TTTAAGGGCTTGCCCCTAGCCTACCCTCAAGGAATTCCATCATGAGCACCAGACCACGAGTCATCGGAAACGGCAGCGTATACCAGGTTAAAGAGGGCGTATTCCAATACCGCTTCAACCTCGGCAAGGATCCAAAGACCGGCAAGTATGCCTATTCACCCAAGAGGACACTACACTGCGAAGGCGTGAACAAGCGAACACGGAACGCGATGCTCCGCAAGGCTTTGGAGGAATACAAGGAAGAGTTGAACTCCGGGCTCGTCCGGGATAACGGAAATCGAACCGTCGCGGAATATGCCAAGGACTTTCACAGTTTAAGGATAGGTAGCCTTTCGCCGCTCGCCTACGCCCGTGAGGGCAACTACATTAGCCACATTCAGAAGATGTTCGCCCACGTCCGGCTTGCCGATCTCCACCCAGACGATATACGGCACATTTACGCAGACGCTCGCAAAAAGGGAATGTCGGAAGCCGAGCTGCACGGAACGCACGTCAAACTCCGACAGATTCTTCAGGATGCCGTGGACAACGAGCTCATCCTTCGCAACCCGTGCACACCAGTCAAGCTTCCCAAACCAACTTACAGGGAAAGAACTCCGCTTACGGCAGACGAGGCTTCACGATTTCTGTCTTGCCTCATGGATGAACCACTGTCGGCCAAGGCAACGGGCACCATGCTCTTGCTCCAATGTGGTCTCCGACGCGGCGAAATGCTCGGCTTGACTTGGGGCGACATCGATCTTGGGCAGCGCACGTTAAGCGTGTCGAAGCAGTTCACCAATGACAAGACTCTCCGACCGCCAAAATCGAAGATGAGCCGACGCACCATAGCAATCAACGACTCCCTGGCCTGCTATCTCAGCAAATGGAAGCTGGAACAGCGGGCGCAGCTCAACCGATACACTCTCGATCAGGACGACAAGACGCCTATCGTTAACGGCGTAAAGGTCGTCACGATCGAGGATGACATATACGCCACAGTCGTCAACGTAGACGGCCACAACTTCGACCGATGGTTCCGCGACTTCTGCGTCGATAACGGCTTTGGGAGCTACAACAATATCACCAGAAGATTCCAGCGAAACGGCAAAGAGCACGTGAGGGGCACGGGATACAGTGGGCTCGTCCCCCACGCCCTGCGGCACACGCAAGCGACGCTCCTAATCGGAGAAGGCGCAGACGTGAAGACTGTCCAGGCAAGACTTGGACACGCATCTCCAAGTACGACGCTCTCCATCTACTCCCACGCCATCGAGGCAAACGATCGTAAGGCAGCAGATGCCTTCGGCGAGCTCATTTCCCAAGAGAGCAATTCATAAAGGAAGGGCCGAGATATACCCGGCCCTTCCCTTGCTTTGAACATAGATGGACTAATGGCGATAGACCATCGCTCCATATGGAGCTTTATCCTCCCAGGAAAACGATGAGGCGTCGCGAATGGGGAAGACGCCGATTATAGGTGCCTTCGTCCATTCGTCGGTATTCAGAATCGCGCCGTCCTTGTCATAGATCGGCTCGACCTGAGAACTCTGGACATCACGAATCCCCGGCCATTTATCAGCTATTGCGCCAAGCACCTCATCCGTAGGACAGGCTTCCTTTGAGGAAAGATAAACATAGTGCGGAATTGCATCGCTTGCGTTCCGCACTTCAAGGACGAAAGCATAGTCGCATGATGAGGCGTTTGGCTCATTGACCACAGGCCAATCGTCAGGGACAACGAGATACGAGCCACCTCGCAGGTCTACGCGTTTCATTGACGGCCCCTTATCAACAAGGCTGTCTTGCGGAACAAATCGCAGCATATGGTTACGAAGAGCCTTGTAATAAGAGAGCTTGTCATTTAAATCGTCGGCAGCGAGCGACAGGGACTCAGCATCGCCATATCCACTAAGCTCATCCTGAATAGACTTGACCCGCTGCGCACAAAAAGCACTCAGCTCTGCAGCCGCACCCTTGTTGACGCGGAGACAGAGACTCGCGAGAAGGTCGACCACTTCCCCCGGAGTCTTAAACTCTTGCGGATGTTGTTCCTTGAACATGCTGATGTTGTCATCGGTCTGTTCAAGGACGGTCGTCCCAAACTTTCGTTTTTTCGGTTTCCTGGAACGTTCCATTTCATCCTCCAATCGATTTTCATTGCAAGTATAACCCTGTTTTTCGAGGTAAAAGCGCTTATCCGAAACTTTTCAGAATATTTTCTGAATCTTCAGCGCCTCGATTGCCAGAAGCAGTATCATCGAATTGCACAGATAAGCGAATGCCGGAATGGAGGTGCCCGAAGGAGGCCATAGAAACAAAAAGCCGCCCACCCCTCCCCTCTAGTCGCCAAACTGAGGTGGGGAGGAGTGAGCTGACCAAAGGAGATTCTACCATGGTAGATTCCGCTGTTCCCAAAGCGGGTATCGTACCCGCTCCTCCTCGCGTCGTTCTGGGACGCGAGCGTCTGCTCGGCGTCACCGAGATTCGTGAGTTGACCGGGCTTGGGGAGGTTGCCGCCGCATCGCTCATGAAAGAGAGCGGTCGCTGCCTCAAGCTTCATAGCCGCCTCTTCGTCATCGAGTCCAGCTTTTTTGAGTACCTTCACGAGTTGGAGGTGTCGGATCCGTGCAGCCTGTAGCCAATAGCTCATTCAACGTCGAAGCCGATCAGCTCAAGACCTATATCGAGGAAATGAACGGGCGTAAGCCCATGGCTCATATACGCAGCCTCCCCTCTCTCGACAAGCTCATCGGAGGCGTCGTACCCGGAATCCTGACCATAGTCGGAGCGGCACCCGCTGCCGGCAAGACGACGCTCCTCAAGACCATCTCCGACGACCTCGCATCCCAAGGCGTGCCCACCGTCTTCTATTCCGCGGAACTCCCCGCGTATCGCATCGCCCAGAAGGGCATCACGCGCCTCGGCAATGGAGACTTCAGCCTTTCCGAGGCGACCGGGACCATCCCCGAGAAGAGGGAGGCATTTGAGCACGCCTGCGCCATCTACGCCGAGACCGTAGCACCTAACTCGTGCATCATGGACAGCCAAACGTCCATGGAAGATCTCGGGCGTTGCATCGGTGATTGCATTCACGAACGTGGGCAGCGCCCTGCCGTTTTTGTGGATTACCTTCAACTCATTGCAGCAACCAATTTCAATGTTCGCGCGGAAGAACGCGTTGTCATCACCGCTTGCGTCCAAGCCCTGGGCAACATCGCCCGGACGTATGACGTCCCCGTTTTCCTGATAAGCAGCGTCGCGCGCGATAAGTACAACGATGCGAACACCGAGCTCAACGTCTTCGCTGGCTCGCAGGGTATCGACTACGGCTCCGACAACGCTCTCTTCCTGCAGGTCGACGGCAGGGACAAGAAGGAGCGGAGGTACAACTCAGAGCTAGATGTTCGTCCCCTGCTCGTTCGCGTCCTTAAGGCACGCTATGGCACGCTTGGGAGCGCCAAGCTCACCTTCGACGCGCCCCATGCCACCTTCTATGACCAGGAGGGCTAGGCCATGCGCGGCAACAGCAAGACTGCGCATATCAACGTCCGAATGACCGAGGAGGAGCGTGCCGTCATCATGGCGCGCTCCTCTTCTTTTGACATGGCCCCATCGACGTTCATGCGCGAAGCCGCCCTCCACATCGGTGAGAAGCCCGTCAGGATCGCCGACGAGGCGACGCTGCGGCAGCTTCTTCATCAGATGAAGAAGCAGGGCGGAAACCTCAACCAGGCCGTCCATGCCGCAAACGCCTATGGCGTGGATGCGCAGACGGCCCGACAGCTCACGGAGGCCGTCCGACTGGTGTCGAGCACGGCCTCGCAGCTTTCAAACCTCATCTCCAAGAATCGAGAACTATCATGAAAACCAAGATGCTCACAGCGCTCCTATCATCCCTTTTCCTAGCGATCCTCGCATGCCCCGTACTCGCCGCCCCCATCGACATGCTCGTCGCCGGGTACGGACTCGACGCATCGGCAATTCCCACAACGTTCGACGCGGAGACCGTCCTCGGCTGGTGGCTCTCGGACGGGTTCGTCACCCATCCCCTCGGGGCTTTGTTCGTCTTCCTCCTTGCACTCTGCGCCTGCGCCCTCATCGCCTACTCAAGCGCCCTCAAATCACGAGCCGAGGACGGCGGCGTGCTCGGCGACGCCCACGTCAAGACGGGTCGCGAGGTCATAAAAGGGTCCATGACCTGGGACGGCTCGACAATCCCATCGTCGCGCGGGTTCGTCTACGGTTTCACCAAATATCGCGGTAAGCCCTGCTATTTCTACGAGCCGAAGAAGATGATTTTCGTATCAGGGGCCACTGGGTCAGGTAAGTCACGCTTCCTCTACCTCCCCTCAATCGACCTGCTCAGCTACGGCGACGCCTCCAACGGCTCCGAGCCCGCGACCCTCGTCGTCTCAGACGTGAAGAACGAGCTCATAGAGCTCACGGGCGATGAGCTTGCCCGTCGTGGCTACCGCGTCCTCCTGCTCGATACGCAGCACCCCTATCGCGGCCAGAGGTTCAACCCGCTCAAGCAGGTTCTCGACCTCCATGCCGAGGGGCGCGACCAGGAGGCCGAGCAGGCGGCGGACGCCATCGCGGAGCTCGTGGTGCAGGATGACGAGAAGGGCAAGGGTTCGCACTGGACGGCATCGGCCAGGGGCTTGCTCTCGGCCCTGGTCCTGCTGGTCTCCATGTCTGACGAGTGTCCCGAGGGATCGAGGCACCTCGCGACCGTCTGCGAGGTCTTGGACCGTGGCACCGAGGCCGAGGGCGACGACCCGGCCGAGCCTCTGAAGGCCGTCTTCCGCTCCCTGCCGAGCGGTCACCCCGCCAAGGGCAGGGCGTCGCAGTTCGTCTCCTCGGGCGGCAACGAGCTCAGGAGCATCCTCTCGACGCTCAAGGTGGCACTCCGCCCGTTCTCGTCCGCGCCGGTCGCATGGATGACCTCTGGCTCCGACATCGACCCGCGAACGGTGCTCACGGAGAAGAGTGCCGTCTTCCTCCACGTGCTCGACGAGGGCTCCCCCTACAACTGCATAGCGGCGATATTCCTCTCGCAGCTCTGGGCTTCGGTCCAGGCGGTCGCGGACGTGAACGGCGGAAAACTCCCCCGCCCCGTGCAGATACTCGGCGACGAGTGGGGCAACCTCCCCCGCGTCGAGTGCCTGCCCGCGCTCCTCAGCCTAGGACGCAGCTACGGTTGTTTCTGGGTCGGCGCGACGCAGGGCGTATCCCAGCTCAATAAGTATGGCGAGAGAGACGGCCGCAGGAAGATCCTCGCGAACTGCGGCATCAAGGTCGCGATGAAGCTCGCCGAGGAGGAGGACCGCCGGTACTTCACCGAGCTCATCGGCAAGACCACGCGCCACACGCAAGGCACGAGCAACGGCAGGGCCGCGTCAGGCACGTCCTCCTCGACGTCCTACAGCGAGAGCGCCGACGACGTGATACACCCCTGGGAGTGGCGCGACATGGCCCCGGACCGGGACGGGATCATCGTCGTGAAGCACGCGGACAACGGTATGCCCGCATGTCGAGCCGGCGTCTTCCGCTCCCCCGTCACCGACTGCACCAACACGCCCACAAGGGAGCACTTCGACCTCGGGACCCCCGAGCACGAGGCGGAGAACCGTCGCGCCTACCAGCGCCGCCTCGACGAGTCAGCTGCTGGGAAGATGCGCGAGGAGGCCTCGACCTGGTGCCCAAAGTGGCCCGAGCCGGAGAAGAAGAACGGGAGCAAGCCGGGCGGCAAATTCAGCGGGCTCTCGCTTGACTAGGGAGGCGACCATGACGGCGATAAAGCAGACGAGCGTCTGCAGCGAGAAGCACCTCGCGAGACTCAGGGATTACCTCTCCTGGGACCGCGACAAGGCGCTCGCCCACGGCACGCAGAACATTATCGACGATGACCGCTGGTTTCAGGAGATGGCGGACACGAGGGCGGCCATGGGTCACGACAGGCCCGGCAAGGCCGGTGCCAAGTGTACCTACATGCAGCACCAGATACTCGGGTTCCTCCCAGACGAGTGCGACCTCAACGGCGGGAAGATGACGCCGGAGCTGTGCATGCGCTATGCGAGGGAGTACGTGGCCGAGCGCTACCCCAACCAGGAAGTCGTGATGGTGCTGCACCGCGAGCGCTGCCGCGCGGACGCCACCGACCGCTACGCCGTGCACCTCGGCATCAACCGCAGTGATCTGGAAACCGGCCGAAGGCTCGACGAGGGCCCCGCCCGAAAGGCGGCGGCATCACGCGTGAAGACCGTCCGTACCCTGGACGAAAGGTACGGCCTCAGGCAGCTTGAGCGCGGCAAGGCCAACTCGCGCGTCCACGCGAGGCAACCCGGCACAGAAGAGCGCGACATGGCCCGAAAGGGACAGGCCGAGCGCTCGGAGAACGCCCGCGTCCGCGTCGCGGTCGCCCGCCGAATCGAGGAGGTCGGGCGCATGCGCGACTGCCCCGACCGGATGGGCGAGCTTGAGCGGCGGCTCAAGCGGGACGGCATCGAGCTCGCCAGGTCGAAGGGCGGGAGCCTCCAGTACCGCTTCCCCTCGAAGTCTCTCGGGGGCATGAGGAAGGTCAACGGCGGAAGGCTCGGCTTTGCCGTCGACCGCTCGACTGGCATCGCCGTCCGCTTCACGCTACGCGGGATAGCGACGGCGATGCGGGCGTTCTGGGAGCTTGAGCGCAGGGCGCTGGAGAACCAGAACGGCCGAGACGACTGAGCATTTGGGCCGGGACGCAACAGGCGTCCCGGCCCCTTCTTTTGCCCTTCGGTGAGAGCGACCTCGGAGCGGTTCGCCATCCCGCCGCAGGCGGGCAAGATGATTCCGTGCAACGGAATCCATATCTTGCCTGCACGGAGCGAGCCGGTTGCCCAAGGCAACGCGAGCCCGGGCAGGTGAGCGACGGTTGAGCCGACGCCGAGGAGACGCGACCCTGGGGAGCGTCGCACGACGGCGCTCGGCGACCCGGCGCGAGAGGCCCAGCCCGGCGACCACGGCGGAGCGATGGCGACTTCTGGAAGCCATCGAGCGCAGCCGTTCGCCGGGTGGGGCCGGCGTGAGCGGAGGCGGACGAAACGCGACCCTGGGGAGCGTTGCCAGGAAGCCGCAGCGAGAGCGACGCCGCGCGTCGCGGGGGTCCCGCCCATAAGCGGGACCCATCGGCCGCAAGGCCGATTGCCGCGCCTCGGCCCTCTCGACCTGCGCGTCGGGGAGGAGTCGGCAGTAACCTCTCCCCGATCCACAACGGAGACCTAAAGCCGCTCGTACGCCCCCTTCACCAGCTCGCCCATAAGCTGCCTTCGCTTGCCTAGGAACTCCTCGTAATCGAGGTCCTCAAACCCAACAGGCAGGGCATGCTCCTCGCAGTTGCGGCGATACTCGTCCTCCCCCAGCGCGGCGCGATACCTACGAACGTACTCATTCGGGGCGTCATCCGAGATGTAGATGTTGTTCTGGTAGTCAACAAGGGTGAAGTTGCCTCGGTTGCTGCGCTGTGAAAGGTAGCCCTTGGCCTTCAGGTAGTTATCTGGGAACAGATGATGCTTGTCCAGAGCCTTTTTGGAACCTGATGAGCCGGTAAGCAGCAGTTGAGAAAGAGGGGCAGTGCTGAACAGCGCCTTGGCACCGAGCACGACCTGAGCCGCGACGAAGCCCCACCAGGTCGGGCCCGTCGCCTCGTTTGCGTCGAGGGAGCTGGGCAGCGTGATGGAGAAATAATCGTCCGTCATGATGGCAGCGAGCCTACGGTCGAAGTACGCCCGGAACTCATCGGCGGTCTCAAGGCGCGAGACGTCGTTAAGCTGCTGCTCGAACTCGGATTCGAAGGACCCCACATAGAGCCCCGTTATGGCTGCGGCGAAATACCAGCGCCGCACGAGCCCGCGCACAGCCAGTGGCTCCATGTCGAACTCATAGCGCCCGATAAGGTAGAACGCATAGCAGAACATGAGCGCGTTGCCCGACCCCACCTGGTCAGAGCAGACGTAGCCCGCCTCCGCCAGCGTGTTGATGAAGGCATGCCAGTTGTTCAAGTCAAGCACGAGATCGAGGGCGCGACCGAACGTGGCAAAGTTCTCAGCTCGCGTCTCGGGCGTCGTTTCCTTTGTCTTGAGATCTCGCCCGCGAAGAATCTGGTAGGCATAACGCAGGCGACCCCTCTTGAACCCCACGCCCACCGTGGCGCGAATGATATGCGTCGGCGAGACGGTCATGAGCGGGTTGTACGAGGTGCCCTTTGCGGGCGCATGGCTCATGGCGCAGAACTCCTCTATACGCTCCCTCATGGCAGGTTCGTAGACCGAAAGCAGGGTCATGATGAAGTCATCCTGCTTAAGCGCCTGCCCTTGCGAGTTCACACGCACAAAGATGTCCGATACGGTCTCCTCGTCAGCCGATTCGGAAATCTCCAGCGTCGGCAGAAGATAACGCTCAAGCCCGAGTAATGCGTTGAGCCCGCTCTCGACGGCATCCTCGCCGTCATCGTCGAGTTCGGGTTCTCCCTTTTTGGCATTCGCCTCGTTAAGGCGCTTGATGAACGCCCTGCGATAGGCGCTCAGCTTGTTGTCGTGGTTCGCCGCGAAGGCCTCGGATACGTCCGGCACATAGCGCGAATCCTTCTCGGTCGAGGCGTCGGCATTCTTGAATGAGCGTGCGATGGGGTCGTAGGCGACCTTCACCGTACGCTCCCTGAAGTTCTTGTCTCGCACGGACACGCCGTACAGGGAGCTCAGAAGGGCAGTGAGTCTCTGCTGTCCGTCGATGACAAGGGACTTGGGGACGGCATACACCTTTTGGTTCGAGCCTATGGCAGACTTCTTGCCCGCGTTGTCGCTCGGAGAGTCCCACAGCATCACATAGCCAATAGGGTATCCGCGGAGCATGGAATCAAGCAGGTCGCGGACCTTTTCGTTGCCCCACACGAAGGGTCGTTGCAGGTCGGGCAGACCGATCTTGCCCGTCTGAACGTCCTTCAGGATGTTACCAACCTCCAGCGATATGGGGTTATAGATGGAATTTGGCACTATAGTTCACCGACCTTCTTGGCGTACAGGTTGAAAAGATGGGCGACTATCTTCTCCTCGTCCCCACCGAAGTCGACGCCATAGGCAGCTTCGACAGCAGCATCGAGCGCCTTATGCGCAGACATCAGCTCGGGGAAGAACGTTTCGTTCTTGGGATCGTACATGTCCGCGAGCGTCGCACCTTCTTGGGCATCCCGGGCGTCGAGCACGGCTTGGGCGCAACGCTCAACTTCTTCGCGTTGGGATTCCGTGGGCTCGGGCCAGACGAAGTTGTTGTAGACGATTCCGCCGGAATAGCGGTAATCGGATTTGAGCCGCCCCGCGACCGTGCGCATCCATGCGTTGTGGAGCTGTGACTGAAGGACGCCAAAGTGATAGAGCGTCGCATTGGGTATTAGAAACACCAAGTCACTGCACAACGTCTCAGATCCGACAAACCCCATAGGGATATACCTTCTACGCTCTGACGAGACTTTGGGGACAATGATGGCAGTCGAATTAGGAATGATTTCAGTACCGAAATGGTTCGGCCTCTCGGCTGCTTTCAAGGTCTGCTTCCTCGAGCTACTCAGGCGGTAGTTTCTAACGTTCTCGATTCTCTCCCTACAACAAGGAAGGCCCTTGAGATCGGCCCACGAAGCCTCCCCCAACCACAGGCACCATCTCTCAATACCCCGTATGAACTCCTGCGATCCAAGCCATTTATGAAAGTACTTCTCAGCCGCGGGCTCTTTCGAAAGGAACGCCGCCTTCTCCTCCGGTGTGAACAGATAGTTGCCGCCATCAATCGGTTGAGAGCCGATACCGATAGCGGGCACGTCCGACAAAGGCTTGCTTCTGTTCCAGATGAAAGCGTCGGGCGCGTTCTTCAGATAGGCGTTGAGCCGAGGAACGGCAATCCGGTCTTCGTCAGAATCGGGCGTCGCATGATAGAAGAGCGTCTTGTTCCCCGCTTCGCGGGAGAACCCGACGATGACGCAGAACACGTGTGCCTTGTCCGCCGCCTCGTTGTCCCAGCGGAAGGTGTTGTGTGCGAAATCGATATGGATGCCCATGTCATGCAGGGGTTTCCAGAGGTTGGCGACCTGCTCGCCCTGACATATCGAGTTGGTCGAGACCAGGGCGCAGCGCGTGCGCTTCCCCTGCGTGAACCTCGCGGCCTTCATGTACCAGGCCCCGCAGTAGTCGATGTTGCCCGCGTTCTTCGCTCCATCGAAGACCTCAAGGAGCTCTGCCTTCTGCTCCTTGGATTGGTTGCGAGCACCCAGGAACGGCGGGTTGCCCACAAGATAAGTAAGGTCATCGGGGAACACCTCGGACCAATCGGTCTTGAGGGCGTTGCCCTCATGGAGGTTGCTGAGGCTCCTGAGCGGCAGGAAGTCGAAGTCATAACCGACGTATATCTCCTGCGTCTTTCGGAGCATCTGCTCCTCGGTGATCCAAAGGGCGGTCTTGGCGACCGAGACGGCGAAGTCGTTTATCTCGATGCCGTACAGTTGATCGAGAGATACGCGGACGGGGCTGTCCTGCGCAATGACGAGGGACGTCTGCCCCGCGTTGCCGGTCTCCTCGCTGAGCTCGTCCTCGATGATTCGGTTCTCGATGGTGCGCAGCTGCCGGTACGCCTCGGTAAGGAAGTTGCCCGAGCCGCACGCGGGGTCACCGATGGTGATGGAGGCAACCTTGTCGTGCAGCCTCGCCAGGGCCTGCTTGCGTTTCGTCGCCGTCCTCTCGCCCTCGGCCTCGTGCAACTCGTCCCACAGCTCGTCGAGGAAGAGCGGCTTGAGGCAGCGCTCGATGTTCTCCACGCTCGTGTAGTGCATGCCCCCGGCATGGCGGGTCTCGGGGTTCAGCGTCCCCTCGAACACGCCGCCGAAGATGACGCCCGAGATCTCGCGCCAATCGAAGTCCTGGGACGCGTCGGTGATGGCCTCGAGAATCTCCGGGGTCATCTGTGGGACGATGATGGAGGAGTCGGCGAACAGACCGCCGTTCACGTAGGGGAAGGCCGCGAGGTCCTCGTCCATGTACTCGTCCCTCTGCTCTAAGGGCGTGTCGATCGCCTCGAACAGGTCCACCAGCTTACGGCGGAGCTTGGCAGGGTCACCCTCGCAGTACCTACCGAACGCCTGGTGCGATTGCAGGAGGTCGGCGTCCTCGGCGTAGAGCAGGAAGATGATTCGGGTGATGAGCACGTTGAGCGAGCGCTGCTCCTCCTGCGCGCGCTCGTCCTTCTCCTCGATGTGGTGGTACTGCTTGGCGAGGGCATCGTAGAGCCTGGAGACGTAGGCCCCGGCCTCGATGGAGAGCTGCTGCTCCTTGTGCAGGCGGCTCGTCTCGTTGGAGGTCAGGAAGGAGAGAAGGTACAGGCTGTCCTGGAGCTCTTCGAGGGAGAACTCCTGCACGGTGTCCTCGGGCCGCTCGTTGTCGAGGTCGTAGAGGCGGAAGGTCCCGAAGTTGCACGTCATCACCCAGCGGGGGCGCTCGGAGTACGGCAGGTGCCGCGCGTACCACATGGCCTGCTGGAGCGGCGTCTCCATGCCGCCGTTCCTGGGTTCGGGCTTATCGAGGTCGATGCCCCACGACTTCTGCTCGCAGAGGAAGTTGTGGTCAGAGACGAACACGTCGATGCGGCGGCCTCTCACCTTCCGCTCGAAGTCGACGAAGCTGTCTATGGTGTTGGACGGGATGCCCAGGACGTTGATGAGCAGGTCGACCCAGAACTTTTGCGTGTCCTGCTGCTCGTTGTTGGAGCCCGCGGGGATGGCGGCAAGGCGCTTCTGCCACCGCTTGACGAACTCTTTTGCCTCTTTCTTGCTGGCAGGCATACCGGACCTCCTGCGTCGTTGTCACTTTCGGACAATTTTAAGGGGTAAAAGCCCTCTCCCAAGCGGAAGGGCGAGTTTTCGACGGTCCCCGGTGTCGCAGGGTCCCAGGCGAAACCCGAAGACGCCGGGGGCTGTTGGAAACTCGCCCATCTCACAGCAACGTCACCCTAGGTTTTCAACGCTTTCCATGGCCGAAGGGCTTCTTATAAGCCCGTAGGCTGTGGGAAGGGTTGGAAACCGGACTTTGGGCATAGCCCTTCACAAAAAAACTTTCTACCCAAATTCTACCCAACTGACGTTAACGATGCCCTTATATAAGAAAGCAGGTCAGACGATTTATACCGTCTGACCTGCATTTACTTCTGGTGCCCCCGGGCGGATTCGAACCGTCGACACCCGCTTTAGGAGAGCGGTGCTCTATCCCCTGAGCTACGGAGGCATGTTGTACTAGTGTAGCAGATTTGCCCCTTGGCCATGTAGCGCATGGCCACTCATCAAGAAGGCTCTGCAGCGAATTATCGCCGTAGAGCCTTCTCAATAACGGAAAATTATAACCCAGAATAACGCAAAATAATGGGATGGGGTTTCCTCTAACCACATGTAAGGGAAATTCCATCCCGGTATTCGGCTAAAAAATGGGACAAGCTTTCCCAACTGGCGCTCAAAAGGAAAATGCATCCCGGAATGAGAACGAATTCCGGGATGCATTTTCCGCCATCTATCGCAGACGACTAGTCGCCTTTGTGAAAGAGGCTTTTGATGGCAGCAGGGATGCTCTTGGCGCCCTTGGTCGTTACGTCGATAAAGTCGGGCGAACGCACGAGCTTATCCTCGTCGACGTACTTGCGGACCGCGCGAAGCGTCTCTTTGTCGTCGCGCGTCGAAAACGTAAAGTGACCGTTGTCCTTGGTGAAGATGGCAAAACGCGTGATCTTCTTGGTGCCGCGTAAAACCTCGGCGGCAATATAGTCGACCTCGTCCCACGGGATTTGAATATAATCCTCGGGATTGCGCTCGTTATAGTACTCAAACGCCTTATTGCCCACCATCACGTTACCGTGGCTGGTAAGCCCCATCAGGCAGGTTGCCGGCGTTGCCAGATCGACCGTGCTGTTCTGAGATTGCGCCATACGCGCCTCGCCCTCCAATAAAAACAATCGGACCGCATCCAGTGTACCCACCGGGTGCGGTCCGTTTCAATGGCTCAAAAGCCCTTACCTAGCAACTCTCGGTCTTAAGCCGAAGCGTGCTTACATGAAGCCGCAGAAGCGACCGATGATGCCGACGGCGAAGAGAGCCAGGATGATGACGATCGGGCTGACCTTCTTCTTGAGGAGCTTGCAGACCAGCAGGGTCAGGCACACGGCGGCAAGGCCGGGGATGAGCTGATCGAGGTTGGCCTGAAGCGTGGTGACCTTCATCTGATCAAGGGCGGTAGCACCGACGGAGTTGTACATCGTCAGCGCTTCCTTGATACCCTCGGAACCGGAGGGCAGGCTAGCCCAGTCGATAAAGGCGCCAGCAGACTGCTTGACCGTGGAGACGATCGGGGTGAAGGAAATGGACACCCAGCGCTCGACCAGGGCGCCGATGATGAACATACCCAGGATGGAAGCACCCTCGGTGACCTTGCCCATCAGACCGCCGGAGAGGTCCTTGGCGATGGAGGAGCCGACCTTGTAGCCAAACTCCTGCGTGTACCACAGGAAAGCGTAACGGATGATGTTCCACGCGAAGAAGAACAGCAGCGGACCGGCGATGCTGCCGGACAGGGCCATGGAAGCGCCCAGAGCGCCCAGAATCGGGCGAAGGGTGAACCAGAAGACGGGGTCACCGACGCCGGCGAGCGGGCCCATCATACCGACCTTGACGCCCTGGATGGCGACGTCGTCGATCGGAGCACCGTTGGCGCGCTCCTCCTCGAGGGCGAGGGTAACGCCAATGACGGGGGCGGAAACATAGGGGTGGGTGTTATAGAACTCCAGGTGGCGCTTAAGAGCGGCAATCTGGTCATCCTTGCTGGTGTAGAGCTTCTTGATCGCAGGGATCATTGCGAAGCACCAGCCGCCGTTCTGCATACGCTCGTAGTTCCACGAGCCCTGAAGGAACTGATGACGGAAGCAAACCTTCTTGCGGTCAGCCTTGGTGAGCTGAATCTTGTTCTCTGCCATATGTATCACTCCCCTCCTACTCGTAATCGTTCAGAATGTCGCCGAGCGGGTCGCCGGAGCCACCGCCCATGCCGCCACCCTGCTTGGCCAGATCCTTAAGGCCAAGGTAGATGAGGGCAAGGGAGATGCCGATGAGGCCAAGGGCGATCAGCGTGAGCTGAGGGATGGCAGCAAGGACAAAGCCGAGGACGAAGAACGGCCAGGTCTCCTTGGTGGCCATCATGTTGATGACCATGGCGTAACCGACGGAAGCGACCATGCCGCCGCCGACAGCCATGCCGCCGGACAGCCAGTCGGGCATAGCGTTAAGCGCGTTGGTAACGGCCTCGGCCGGGATGACGCACAGAAGCACTGCCGGGATGGCGATACGAAGGCCCTGCATGAGGATGGCAGCATACTGCCAGCGCTCGATGCCGGAGAAGTCGCCCTTCTCGGCGCAACCGTCCATGGCGTGAGCGATAGCGGTAGCAATGGTACGGCAGATCATGGTCAGGAACAGACCAGCGACCGACAGCGGGACGGCGACGGCGATAGCGGTGGTAACGGCCTTGGCCGAATCGGTGGCGCCACCGTTGAGGGCGAGCACCATGATGATCGAAGAAGCGACCGAGGCCAGAGCGGCGTCAGGCGCGACAGCGGCGCCGACGTTAGCCCAGCCAAGGGCCATCATCTGGAGCGAACCGCCCAGGAGGATGCCCTCCTGAAGGTGACCGGTTACGAGACCGATAAGCGTGCATGCCACGAGCGGCTGATGGAACTGGAACTCATCCAGAATGCCTTCCATACCGGCAAGCAACGCGACAATCGCAACAAGCAGAATAGTGATTGCAGACATGTATCGGACCCTCCTTTACTATGCTTGAGCGGCCAGTTCGGCCTTAGCTTTCTTCAACATGGCGTCGAGATCCTCGGAGGAATCCGAAGGAACCTTGCGGACCTCGAACTTGACGCCCTTGGCCTTGAGGGCCTCGAGAGTCTTGACGTCGTCATCGCCCATAGCGACGGCGTTGGTGACGACGACCTTGCCCTTGGAGTGAGCCATGGAACCGATGTTGACTTCCTTGATGTCGACGCCGGCCTCGATGGCCTTGAGCAGATCCTGCGGGTTCTCGAAGAGCAGCATGGCCTTGGTGTCACCAAAGCGCGTGTCCTTGACGACCTCGGCCATCTTCTTGATGGGAACGACGTTGGCATGGACTCCCGGAGGGGCAGCCTGCTCGATCATGGTCTTGCGGAGCTCGTCGTGAGCAACGCCGTCGGAAACCACAATGATGCGGTTGGGGTTGATCTGCTTGGTCCACGTGGTGGCCACCTGGCCATGAAGCAGACGGGTGTCGATACGGACGTGGGCGATCTTGATGTGCCCATCGCCGATGACCGTTCCCGGAGGGATGGCGCCTGCAGGAGCAGCGGCGGCCGTAGCCGGCTTCTTCTCCTCGGGCTCCAGAGACTCGGGCTTGACGCGCACGCCAGCCTTAGCCTCAGTCACGAGATGTTTTGCGATCGCATGTGCAGTGTTCTTTGCGTCAAAGCGCTGCGAATATGCCTCGATGAGCATAGGCAGGTTGACACCGGTGACGATAGCCCAGGAATCATGGCCCTCGATGAGCCCGCTGATCTGGTTGAACGGCGTGCCGCCCCACAGATCAACGAGGAAGAGCACCTGCTCCTGGTCCTCGAAGGAAGCGATTGCTTCCTCGACCTTGGCACGGAAGTCGTCGGGGCCCATGCTCGGCTCGAGCGAGACCACGGCTACAGACGGCTGATCGCCAAAGACCATCGAGCCCGTCTGCTTGATTCCAGCTGCCAAGTCCCCGTGGCTAGCAAGAACAATACTTACCATCACATAACCTCCTTTTTGTCTACGTATTTCCTACACGACATTAAGGAAGTATACCTGTTTGGTTTGTGGAATTATAGCTAAATTCGCAAAAGGTTGCATTATTTGTTTAAACGTCTAGGTTTGTTACAAGTTGGTTACGTTGCTGCTTTTTGACTCATTACACGCTAAGGCGTCGCTCATCAAGCCATTCATTTTACAGATACAAGCAGGCTGTTCATTAATATCGATTTTAGGCAAGCTCGAATGCGCTTGTACTGCCGCTATTTTGTTTAAACAGACATAACTTGACTATTAGCTTGACTTATGCTCTAGCGCAAGTAGTCATTGGGGACGTTCTTAAACGACTAGTCGTTGGGGACGTTCTTGTTTGACTAGTCGTTTAAGAACGTCCCCAACGACCAAGTTAGGCGATGTGGAGGGGGTTGGCGGCGTCGACGGCGTCGGGGGCGTCGGAAGGGTCATCGGGGGCAGCGCCTGCCGGGTCCTCGTCTGGGGTCTCGATCTGCTTGATCATGACCTCCTGACCCTGCAGCAGGTATGTCTCGCCGCTACCGCAATGGGGGCAGGTCTTGCCGTGCTCGACCGTCGCGTAGTCGCGGCCGCACGCCTCGCAATGCGTCACGGCCTCGACAGGCTCCACGATAAGCTCCGCGCCCTGCGTGATAGGCTTTTTATCCGCCGCCCAGCGCCAAGCGTCGAGTAGTAGATCGGGGACGACGCCCGAGACCTCGCCCAGCAGCAGCGTGACGCTCGAAACGCGACTCACGCCATTGGCGCGCGCCACGTTCTCAACATCGCGAATGATGTGATAAACGATTCCCAATTCGTGCAAGGTAGAAACCTTTCAACAACGGTTGATGCGATGCAAACTCAAAGCAAGGGGACGGCGAAATCTAGTCTGCGCCGTCCCCCTACCGGCCATGGTTACCTATTTACGACCGAACTTGATTTTGATTGCGCGTTTCAAAGCGTACTTACCCAGACTGGGGAGCTTTTGCTCGTATTTGACCATCGTGGAGCACTCGGGGCGGTCGCGATCCAGATGGATGGCGTCGAACGCGCACTTGGTGGTGCACAGGCCGCAGCCGATGCACTTGTTGGGGTCGACGATCGAGGCACCGCAACCCAGGCAGCGGGCGGTCTCGGCGCGCACCTGCTCTTCGGTAAAGGTCTCGACGTACTCGCTAAAGGGCGCAGCCTTCTCGCGCTCGCGGTCCACGTGGGCAACCTCGCGGCTCGCGTTGTCGTAGCCCTCGAGCACAACGTCGTCGCGGTCGAGCGCGGTGTAGCGGCGCTGGTTGCGGCCGATGGTGAGCGTGGAGCCCGGCTGCACAAAGCGATGGATGGACACGGCAGCCTCGTGGCCGGCGGCAATGGCATCGATGGCAAAGCTCGGACCGGTGTAGACATCGCCGCCCACAAAGATGTCGGGTTCGGCGGTCTGGTAAGTCTGGGGATCGGCCAGGGCGCCCTGGCCGCGGCCGAGCTCCACCTTGGAGCCAGCCAGCAGGTCGCCCCACACAATGGACTGGCCAATCGACATGACGACACGGTCGGCATCGACACGGCGCAAGTCGTTCTCGTCGTACTCGGGCGCAAAACGGCCCTCGTCGTCAAAGACACGCGTGCAGCGCTTGAAGGTGATACCGCACACACGACCGGCCTCGTCCAGGTGAACCTCCTTGGGACCCCAGCCGCAGCTGATGTGCGCGCCGTCCTCAACGGCCTCGCGACGCTCCTCCTCGCTGGCGGGCATCTGCGCCTCGCTCTCCAGGCAGAACATCTCAACGTGCTCGGAGCCCAGACGGCAGGCGTTTCGGGCCACGTCGATGGCCACGTTGCCGCCGCCCACCACGATGGTGCGGCCGGGCAGCGCGTCGATCTTGCCGCTGTTAACCTCGCGAAGGAAGTCGACGGCCACGGTCACGTCCTCGGCATCCTCGCCCGGAATACCGGCAAGGCGGCCGCCCTGGCAGCCAATAGCCACGTAGAAGGCCTTAAAGCCCTGCTCGCGCAGCTCGTCGAGCGTCACATCGCGGCCGACCTCCACGCCATAGCGGAACTCGGCACCCATCAGGCGAATGATCTCGACCTCGGCCTCGATAACGTCCTTCTCCAGCTTAAAGCTGGGAATACCGTAGGTAAGCATACCGCCCGGGCGCTCGTTCTTCTCGAACACGACAGGCTTGTAGCCCTTCTCGGCCAGGTAGAAAGCGCAGGACAGGCCGGCGGGACCGGCACCGATGATGGCGATCTTCTGATCGAAGCCGCCAGCGCGCGTCGGCGTCACCACGGGCGGGACATAGCGGGTCGCGGCATCAAGATCGCGCTGGGCGATGAACTTCTTGACCTCGTCGATAGCCACGGCGGCGTCCACACGGCCGCGGGTGCAGGCATCCTCGCAGCGGCGATTGCACACACGGCCACAGATAGCGGGCAGCGGGTTCTCGCGCTTGATGAGTGCTAGGGCCTCGTCATAGCGACCCTGAGCCGCGAGCTTCAAATAGCCCTGAACGGCGACATGCGCGGGGCAGGCCGTCTTGCAGGGCGCGGTGCCGGACTCGTGCGTCTCGATACGGTTATCGTTGCGGTAGTTGGGCGACCACTTGGTGTGGTCCCATTTGGTGGCATCGGGCAGCTCCTGGCGCGGATACTCGGGCACCTGTCCGCCGGCCTTTTTGCTGCAGAGCTTCTGGCCCAGCTTAGCGGCACCGGCCGGGCACACCTCAACGCAGCGACCGCAGGCCACGCACTTGTCCTTCTCGACCTTGGCGACATAGGCCGAGCGCGACAGGTTGGGCGTGTTGAACAGCTGCGAGGTGCGCAGGGCATAGCACACGTTGACGTTGCAGTTGCAGATGGCGAAGATCTTGTTCTCGCCGTCGATGTTGGTGATCTGGTGCACAAAGCCGTTGTCCTCGGCCTGGCGCAGGATGTCGTAGACCTCGTCGCGGGTCACGTAATGGCCACGATCGGTCTCGACCACGTAGTCGGCCATATCGCCCACGGCGATGCACCAATCGGCCGGGTCGTCGGCACAGCCCTCACCCATCACGCGACGGCTCGCGCGGCAGCTGCAGGTGCTAGCGGCATATTTGCCATCGTATTTGTCGAGCCAATGCTCGATATGCTCGATCGGCACCGACGTGCTCGCGGCATCGATAGCCTTCTCGACCGGAATGACATGCATGCCGATGCCGGCACCACCGGGCGGCACCATCGGCGTGGCCTTGGACAGCGGTCCCTTGGACGCCTGCTCAAAGAACTTGGCGTAGACCGGATGCTCCTCGAGCTGGCCCACGCGCATGTTGAGGAACTCGGCGGAACCCGGCACCAGCATGGGCAGGACCCACTGCTTGGCGCGCTCGGGATTTTCCCAGTTGTACTCGAGCAGACCCGTGTAGCTCATGTCGTCGAGCATCTTCTCGATATCGGCCTCGGGCATGCCGGTGAGCTTGACCATCTCGGGCAGCGTATAGGGACGGCGCATCTTCATCTTGCAGAGCACTTCGGCCTGCTCGTCGGTTGCGGCCTCGGCAAACGACCAGTACTCGTAGCCCAGCAGCTCGTCGCGGTGCAACAGACGGTTGGTGCAGTGCTCGCACAGCTTGACGATGGCCTCGCGCGGATGCTCCGGCAGCGGCGGCACGAACTCCGAACCGATGTCGGGCTCGGTGTAGCTAATTCCCGGTCCGTTGAGAATCATGGTTGTCCCTTCTCTTGCCACAGTCCGGCGAGACCGCGGCACCCCTCTTTTTTGCAGGTCGGGCATGCCCCCATGCCGTTTACCCGCCATTGTTGACATTGTGTCAAAAATAGTATTGACGAACCGTCAACAATATTCAAGACTGTTAGGCGAACGGTCAGGCAAAAGAGGATGAAAGGAGGCAAAACATGGGCAACAACACAGCAGATACCTCTGTGGTCGATGCCGTCCCCGCATCCGATAGCGCGGCAAAGCGCCTGACGGGCGACGAACGCCGTCGCGAGATCCTCGATGCCGTGCGCACCGTAAGCTCCGAGCTGGGCGTGTCGCATCTATCCGTCTCGGCCGTGACCAAGCGAGCCGGCTGCACGCGCTCGCTGTTCTACCACTACTTCGCCGACATGGACGCCGCCGTCACCGCTGTTATGGACGAGGCAATCGACGGTTTTATCTCCGAGCTCGAGCAGTGGAATGCCAACCGCATCGTCGGTGATATTGAAGGCGCGCTCGACACCGTCGCCCCGCTCTTTAAGCGTCTGGTCGCCAGCGGCCACGAGCTGCCGAGTACGCTCACCTCAAGCAGCGGCGCGCTCTACGGCGGCTTTTTGCACAACGTGGTTCAGCGCGTGGCGCAGTATATCTGCGACACCACCGTGGTGGATTTTGTCGCCCATCACGAGCTGCGCATCGACCATGTCTACGAAACGTTCTACACCCTCATCATGGGTCTTTTGATGTATATCCGCACGCACCCCGATGTGCCCGACGAGACGGTCAAGGAAATCATCGCCTCGACGCTCCACATCGAGGGCTACACCGCCAAGTATCCGGAGCGCAAGCCCCAGAACTGACGACATTTGGCCAAACTGCCCGCGATCAGAAGAGGGGCCGCGGGCGTGTGAAAGGAGAGCAGCATGCTGTTCGATGTTTGGGGTAGCGATACCCTTATCCACTGGGCCGGCTGGGCCATGGTCTTTATTGGCCTGATCGTGCTCAACGAGGTCGGCCGCCGCACCAAGCTGGGCGCGGCAATCATCTTTGGCGTGGCTCCGCTGGCCATGACCATCTACTGCGTCGCCATCGCCGTCGGCGTTTCACAGGGTGCCGAGTGGGCGCTCACCAACCCCACCCATGTGTACCAGAACAGCTGGTTCCACTACGCCAAGGTGTACGCGGCGCTGGCCGGTTGCTGGGGCTTCATTGCCATTAAGTACCAGTGGGGCAAGATCGGCAAGGCGCATTGGTTCCGCGCGTGGCCGTTTGTGATCGTCGCCATCAACATCATGATCGCCGTCGTGTCTGACTTTGAGAGCGCCTATCACTTCTTTGTCCTGGGCGAGTCCACCTGGGTCACCTCCGAGGGCGCCACGCAGCTGGCCGGCTGGAACAACGTGTTCAACGGTATCGCGGGCATCATCAACATCTTCTGCATGACCGGTTGGTGGAGCGTCTACGCCTCCGAAGACAAGACCGACATGCTGTGGCCCGACATGACCTGGGTCTACATCATCGCCTACGATATCTGGAACTTCTGCTACACCTACAACTGCCTGCCCACCCACTCCTGGTTCTGCGGCTTTGCGCTGCTGCTGGCGCCCACCGTCGCCGCCTTTATCTGGAACAAGGGCGGCTGGATTCAGAACCGCGCCTTTACGCTGGCCATTTGGTGCATGTTTGCCCAGGTGTTCCCGTACTTCCAGGAGGAGTCCATCTTTGTGACGCACTCCACGCTCGACCCCGGCGCCGCTACCGCGGTCTCGATCGCCGCGCTGATCGCCAACGTCGCCGCAATCATCTACATCGCCTACCGTGCCAAGAAGCTCGGCCGCAACCCCTACAAGCAGGATGTCTTTGAGGGCACCAGCGATTGGGAGAAGGCTACTGCCCGCCGCGCCAAGGTTGATTACGCGCACGCCGAGTAACGTGCTGATCGCTGTTGGCACTTGGTCATAGGCCCGCCCGCCAGGCTTTTCAATCCAATGTCTCGCAGAGCCCCCGGAAAGCGTTTCACTCGCTTTCCGGGGGCTTTTTTCATCCCGCTTACATTCAAAAACACGCGCATATATAAAATCGGATTTCAAATCCTGCGGCGGCTCTACGGGGTCCCGTTTTTGGGTACAGTGTTGTCCCGATATTGAGCTTGGGGGATATATGAAAGATGAGACGATGGGCCAAGAGGATGCGGCCCAAGATGCAGAAGCGTGTGCCGAGGCCCTGGAGAGCCTAGACCGGATTGCGCTAGACGAGCTCTCGTTTAGCGATTCGGCCGTCGACGCACAGGACGAGGCGCACGAAGACACCGAGGACGAAGTCAGCGACGCCAAAGACGCTACTGACGAAGCCGAAGCCGAAGCCGAAGCCGAAGCCGAAGCCGAAGCCGAAGCCGAAGCCGAAGAGGACGATAGCAGGGCCGACGACCAGCCCGAATCCGACACGAGCGAAGAAACCATCCTGCTCGACAACTTGCCGGCCGAAGATTCGCTGACCCGCGAGCTCCCTGGCTTAGGCTCCGCGCCTGCCGTGGACGAGACCATCGCCATGGGCGATATCCCCCTGCCGTCCGTTCCCTCAGCGCACGAAGCCGAGGTTCGTCATCGTAAGATGCCGCCCAAGCGCCGCAACCTGATGGTTGCCGGCGTAGTGGCCGTCGCGCTCGTCGCCGGCGGCGCAGGCTATGCTGCCTGGAACGGATATCAGCAAGAGCAGGCCGCCGCTGCCGCCGCCAATGCGCACACGATGATGTCGGTGCAGATTGGCGTGCATGCCGCGGGCCTCGACTGCTCAACTGGCTCCAAGATCCCCGTGCAGGTGAGCGGACAAGATTCCGACGGTTCTTCCGTGAGCGAAACGCTCTACGTTGACGAGCACGGCCGCGGCATCAAACTGCTGCCCGGCGATTACACGCTCTCCATCGCTGCCTCCCCCATCGCGGCCGACGGCACCATCTATACCGTCCCGACCACCAAGACGCAGGTCACCGTTAAGAGCGATGGACAGGATTTAAGTGCCCAGGCCACCTTTAAGCTCAAGGTGCCTTCGGCCGACACGGTGACTGACGACCAGATCGATGCCGCCGCCAAGTATGCCGAGGAAGGCGGGGTGAACTCCGCCGCGGTCGCAAAGGTGCTCCAGCAGGCGGCAACCGCGCGCCGTGACGCCGCCGTCAACGCCGTGAGCTCCCGCGAGGCACAGGCGGCCCGCGACGCCGATGCTCGACATAAGGCAACGGACCTGTATCAGCTCGATATTCCCGTTGAGTGGTACGGCAAAGTCGCGACTTGGCAAAACGGCAGCACGCTGTGCATCTATCTTGCCGGCGACACGAACACGCCGCTTGTGACGCTTGTCACGGTGCGCGACGGCGAGAGCTTTACGCCCGATGAGGGCGATGCGGTTTTGGGTGCGGCAAACCTCGGCAACGGCTACACCGTCTACGCCAGCGGCCCCGTCTATCCGTACGTGGTGCCCCAGACCATCAACGGGCGCACGCAGAACCCCGTGTCAACCTACCCCATGGACACGGCCATTGAGCTTGTCGAGCTTACGACCGGCAACCGCTACACCTATAGCCAGATCAAGAACGTACTGGTCGGCAAAGACGGCAAGGCAGACGCCGCGACCAAACTCGAGACCGACTACCTCGCGCAGATCCTGCTGCCGAGCATCAAAGCCCAGGACTAGCCGGGCGCAGCAAGGTGATCCCCAACCATGATGAAGGGGCCAGGAGGTCCTGGCCCCACGATCCGTAGATGATTAGGCAAGGAGCCACTTCCATGCGGGCACAACGTGTACCACACCGTGTTCGCATGGAATATCGGCCTGCTCATCCATGGTAACGATTGCCGACTCGCCAAGATCGAACTGGGCCATCGAGGCATCAAGCGCGGCAATTTCGCGCTCGCGCGTTTTCTCACTTGCCATATCCACACTCACCCGAATCAGGCTATAAGCCCGCATGAGAAGTGCGTCCCCAGCCACAAAGTCCACCTCATGGCTTTTGCTCTTCTCTTTGATCAGCAGGCGGCAGACCGAGCCGGTCCTCACCGCGGGAGTCCTTCTTCTTAGCGCATTGAACACTGCGGTCTCGAGCCTCTGGCCCTGGTCCAATGCTGATGCGGGAGAGAATGCTCCAAACATCGCAGGGTCGACAGCGTAGACCTTAGACGCAGACCGCATGTTATTTGCCAATGAGCGCGTGAACTCCGGCACAGAAAATAACAGGTAGGCATCCTCATAATACTCAAGTAAATCGCTGAGCGAATTACGACTGACGGGTATCTGTCTGCTCTTGAACTCGTTGTACACTTTGTTCACCGACAGCTCTCGTCCCGAAGATGCCATACACCGCGTCAAGAACAGCGATGCCAGGCGAGGGTTCTTGACGTCGTAACGCTCAATGACGTCCATAGCGACCGTTCGCGAAGCATATTCCTGTAGCAGCTGAATCGCGTCTGCGGGCGTCTGCTCAAGCGTCGCGATGAATCCCCCTCGTTCAAGATATCCGATCAGATGATGTCGAAGCAGCGCTGCATCGCTTGGGGAAAAGGTCGCATCTGGCTCGAAAACGCTCCCTGTCTTATACCGAACGTATTCCGAAAAACTCAACGGAAAAAGCTCCCGTATAAGAGAACGACCCCTGAACTCGCTCTTAAGCTCTGAGGACAGCATCCTAGAAGAAGATCCCGTCACATAGACGGTCGCTTTCTCCGTATCGACTACACGCCGCAGAAACGCACCCCATTCGGGAATTTCCTGGATCTCGTCAAAGAAAATGTAAGCGCCCTCGGTTCGAGCAGCAGGATACAGCGCATAGAACGTATCGAGCACGTCCGCCAGCAGCGATGACTCATACGGGCGCAAGCGCTCGTCCTCAAAATTAAAGTAAAGCATCCGGTCAAGCTCAACGCCCCGGCTCTGAAGCCGCTGCATCTCCTGATACAGGCGATACGTCTTTCCACAACGGCGGGCTCCCACAACCACATTTACGATGTTGTCGCGCTTTGGCTCCTGTGGGTTTCCCAGATCAAGGTCTCGCTCAAAGACCTGCGGAACCCCCTGCTGTTCAAAGTCCTTTATTTTCTGGGCGATCAAGTCGTTGAATGCCATGATTCTCCAATCTTGCTCTCTAGCTAATCAAAATTATACTGATTCTTGATTAATTAGAGAGCAAGATTGTGTGTGGCTAGATTAACACTTAAGCAAGTTTTATCACCGTTATTGCTCCGAAGGATATCGAGTGGCTAAGAGGACAACCGAGCTCGAATGCGACTCCCCGAGCAGTCAATTTGGGACGGGACTTTTATGACTACCCTCCCCCTGTAGAAAAATCCCCAACGCAGTTGCGGTGAAATAGGGACTGTTTTTGCTGGTCAAACCGCAAAACAGTCCCTATTTCACCGCAACTTATTGGTGGCCTTTTGGGTGGCACTCAGCGCCACGGATCGGCTTCGAACATCGGCTCACGCTCGGGGCGGCGATCGCTGTAGGGATCGTAGCCGTCGTCGTCCTCGTTCTCGGCGCGAATGTAGGGATCGCGCGGCTTGGGCGCCGGCTTAGGCGCAGGCTTGGGTGCGGCGGGTGCGGCATCGGTCGCCGGCGTGTTTGTCTTGCTCTTGTCTATCATCTGTATAGCTCCTTGCCATGCACTCACGTTCAACAACATCGATTGTCGCACGAAAAAGGGCGGCGGACCCAATTGGATCCGCCGCCCTTGGCGTTTAGAGACGGCTGGCAGATTTTAAGGCATGTCCCAAAAATCTACTCGGCGTCGGGAACCTCGTAGGTGGCCGCCGGCGTGTTGTCGCACACGACGGTAAAGCCGCCGTCCTTGTCGACATCGACCGTCACCTGATCGCCCTCGCGCACCGTGCCGTCGATGATGGCGGCGGCGATGGCGTCCACGACCTCGCGCTGGACCAGGCGCTTGAGCGGACGGGCACCGAACACGGGGTCCAGGCCGCCCACGGCGAGCATCTGCTTGGCCGCCGGGGTGATGGCAAGCGTCATGCGCTCCTTGGCCAGGCGTGCGCGGACGTCGGCAAGCTGGATGTCGACGATCTTCTCGATCTGCGCCATGCCGAGCGGATGGAACACCACGATATCGTCGATACGGTTGAGGAACTCGGGGCGGAAGGTCTGAGCCATGGCGGCGTCGACCTGATGGCGCATCTCCTCCTCGTCCTTGCCCGAAAGCTCGGCGATAGCCTTGGAGCCCACGTTA